>JAWLFD010000288.1:0-2781 GCA_041685745.1 Wenzhouxiangella sp. | reverse complement strand
GAAATGGCGTCATCGATCTCGATGTCGTACCAGTCCACCGAGATCGACAGCCCCGGCACGAAGCGCGGCTCGAGCACGATGCCGGCGGTGAAGGTATCGGCCGTTTCCACGTCCAGGTCCGGGTTGCCGCCGGTAAAGCCGGAAAAGCGCGCCGTCAGCGGGTCGGTGAAGTCGGCCGGCAGGCCGTCGGCCGCGCAGTTGGCGGGACGGTTGGAGGTGCCGTCGTTGATGTTGGCGACGTCACACGGGTCGATGGGCCGCGCCGTGGACGGCTGCAGCGGCGAGAACAGCTCGTTGATGTTGGGCGCGCGTACTGTCTGCGAGAGCGTGGAGCGGAAGCGGATGTCCTGGATCGGCGCATACGACAGGCGCAGGTTCCAGCTGTCGGTGCCGCCCAGGGTCGAGTAATCCGAATAACGGTAGGCGGCATCCAGGGTCAGGTCTTCCACACCGGGGCGGTTGTTGAGCAGCGGCAGCGAAACCTCGGCAAAGACGTCCCGGACATCGAAACTTCCCGAGATGTTGGCGGTCGGTGCATCGACCGGAAACACCCGCGAGGCGGCCTCGACGATGCCCAGCGGGTCGTCCTGGGGCAGCTCGAAGCCGTCGGCCTTGAACGAACTCTCCTCGTCGCGGTATTCGAACCCGAGCACCATGCCGACCGGCCCGCCGGGCAGGCTGAACCAGTCGGAGCTGTCGCCGACCACGAAGCCGCTCAACACGGTCTGCTCGATGGTGCGCTCGCGCGCCATGTCGACGATGACGAAGTCGGTCGCGGCCTGGCTCGGCGCGCCCACGCCGAACAGGTTCAAGGGTACGCACTGACCCTGGCCGGGGGTGAAGGTCTGGAAACCGCGGAAGGGTCCGGCGCTGCGCAGGAAGGAATCGGCCGGAATCGCGGTGGGATCGAGTTCGGAGCGGCAGACAATGTCGCCGGTCGCCGGGTCGACGACCGCATCGGCGGCGGCGTAGTAGCGGTCCAGCGCCAGCCCGGTGAACTGGGTATCGGCGGTGGTCTTGCCGTAGTTGACGGCCAGCTCGTAGCTGAACGGTCCGCTGCCGATCTCGCCTTCCAGCCCGGTGACGAAGCGGATGGTTTCGCGGCGCGCGGTGCTGCGACGCTGACCCATGTCGGTCATGTCGCGCCCGATCAGGATGTTGACGTTGTCGAGCACGAACAGGTCCGGATTGGCGTTGACGAAGGCCTCGATCGGGTCGCGCAGGTTCTGCGGAATGTAGGGGTTGTCCCAGCGCAGGATGTGCGAGTCGAAGAACCCCTGCACCGCCTGGCTGCCGTCGTCGATGGTCTTGGAGCGGGCGTACTTGCTCTCGAAGAACCAGCGCGTGGACGGGGTGATGTCGTAGCGACCGTTCAAGTTCAGCACGGTGCGCTCGTCGTCCGGGGTGATGGACTGGCCGTCGCGCCCGCCCGAGGTACCGTCGCCGCCAAAGGCATTCTGGGTGCCGGCCAGCAGGCCGTCCTGGAAGACGTCGGCGCCTTCGCCCGGCGTGCGCGTGACGTGACAGCCGGCAAAAAAGCCGAAGCGCTGCAGGACGACGCCGTTGACGGTTTCCAGGCAGTCCTCGACGCCATTGTTGTTGAGGTCGAAGATCAGCCCGCCCGGCGGCCTGTTGACCGAAATCGGGAATCCGAACTCTTCGAACTCGTCGCCCGGAAAGGTCGACAGAAAGCCGTCGCCGAACCAGTCCACGCCGATCAGCGAGCCATAGCTGGTCAGGTTGAACCGACCGAAGGGCTGCAGGCTCTGGCCCGGCACGCCGTTGATGCGGTTGCACAGGGGATCGCGGGCACTGCCCAGGGTGCCGTCGCCGTCTGCGCAGAAGCCCGAGATCTGGCTGCCCAGCAGCAGCGGATCGAGACCGAACTCGGCGATGTCGGCCGCCTGGATGAAACGAACCGGGTTGGGCCAGACCGAGCCGAGCCGGTCGCCCCGGGTGTGGGCGCGGTCGCCCTGGAGCAGGCCCTCGGTGTCCTCGCGGGTCAGGGAAAAGACGACGTTGCCGCGCCCGCCGCCGAAATTCTTGCCGAAGGTCGCCGACAGCAGGCGGCGATCCGCATCGCCCCGATCCGACAGGTTGTACTGGGTGGTGATGTCGATCCCTTCGAAGTCGTCCTTGAGCACGAAGTTGACCACGCCGGTCACGGCGTCGGCACCGTAGACCGCCGAGGCGCCGCCGGTGAGCACTTCGGCGCGCTCGACCAGCGCCGCCGGAATCGTGTTGACGTCGACCGAGGCGCTGCCGGCCAGGCCGGCCACGTGGCGGCGTCCGTTGACCAGGGTCAGGGTTCGCACCGAGCCCAGGTTGCGCAGGTTGAGAATCCCGGCCCCGGCCGCGCCGGCCGAAGTCAGGTTGTCGGTGGCGTTGGACGAGCCGAGCAGCGCCGGCAGGTCGTTGACGATGTCGATGACGTTGAGTTCGCCGGACAGCTCGATGTCCTCGCTGTCGACCGACTGCACCGGCGCCGGCGAGATCAGGTTGGGATCGCGCGCGATGCGCGAGCCGGTGACCACGACGCGGTCGGTGACTTGCTCCTCGCCGGCTTCGGCGTTCTCGTTTTCAGCCGAATCGTCCTGGACAGCCGACTCGGTCTGGGCGTAGAGCGGCACGGAGCCGAGTCCCAGCGCCAGCAGCGCGGCGGTAATCGCTGTCACCAGCGGGCGGGGTTGCAGGGTCGTGGCCATTTCTTTTTCTCCTGGGCTGAAAGTGCGCAAGATCAAAAAATAACCTATCTTTAACACTGATGCAACGCACAATACA
>JAWLFD010000058.1:0-11522 GCA_041685745.1 Wenzhouxiangella sp. | reverse complement strand
CTTCTCGGTCTGGAGCGCCTACGAGGTCACCGAGCGGTTTGGCGTCGGCATTGGCCTGACTTATCAGGACGAAAGCTTCATCAATAATTCCAATACGGCGGTATTGCCCAGCTACACCCGAGTCGATGCGGCAGCCTACTATGATGTGTCTGAAACGCTCAGTATCCAGCTCAATATCGAGAACCTGACCGACACACTGTATTTTCCGTACTCGCACTCCACGCACCAGGCCAGCGTTGGAGCACCGCTGAACGGTCAGTTGTCCGTGGAGTGGCGCTATTAGGGTTGGCTGCCGGCGGAGGCGATGATTCGACTCCGTTTCTTCCTGATCCACCATGGAGCAAAGTCCTGATTTCGGTCAGGACTTTTGCTTTTCTGGCATTCGCAACAACCACAATCGGCGTGGATTGGCGGTATGCTCATTGTCCAGAAGATGGCGTCACGCCGCTGACTTGAAGTTTGTCGGGGGCGGGCAGGTGCCCTGACGGCATCTGGCTCATTGAATTCACCTTGAAGATGATCCCATGACCATCCAAATCGGCCTTGACTCTGAAATCGGTCCCCTGCAGACCGTCGTTGTCCATACCCCGGGGCGGGAGATGGAGAACATGACCCCGGATACGGCCTCGGAGGTGTTGTACGACGATATCCTGAGCCTGCGCCTGGCGCTGGCCGAGCATCGCCAGCTGACCGGGGTGCTCAAGCAGTTTGCGCGGGTGCTCGAGCTGAAGGATCTGCTCGCCGAGGTGCTGGAAGCCGACCAGGTGCGGGGGGCCTTGGTCAACGGCTTGTGCCAGCTTTACCGCTGCCCCGAGCTGATCGATGAACTGGTCGAGCACGATTCGGCCAAGCTGGCCTCGCGGCTGATCGAGGGCACGCCCAAGCGCGCCGTCAGCCTGGAAAAATATCTCGATCCATCGCGCTACGCCATCCCCCCGCTGCCCAACACCTTTTTCACCCGCGATGCGACCATGTGCCTCAACGACAAGGTCATCATCGGGTCGATGGCCTACAAGGCGCGGGTGGCCGAGGCGCTGCTGCTGAAAGCCGTGTTCAAGTACCACCCAGAGATGAGCAGCGACGGATTCTACTTCGACGGGACCGATCTGCGCGACTCCGAGGTCACCATCGAGGGCGGCGACCTGCTGGTCATTCGTCGCGACCTGGTGGTCATCGGCTACAGCGAACGGACTTCCGTGTCCGGCGTTGACCAGTTGATGCGCGCGATCGCGGCCCGCGGTCCGGTGCGCAACTTCATCGTGGTCGAAATTCCCAAGACCCGCGCGACCATCCACCTGGACATGATTTTCACCATGGTCGATCGTGACCAGTGCGTGGTTTTCCCGCCGCTGATCACCGGCCACCATCGCTCGCGCGCCTTCCACTGCCGCTTCGACGATCCCGAGCGCGCCGAGATTTGCGAATACGACGGCGTGCTGCCGGCGCTACGGGCGCTGGGCGTGGATCTGGCACCGATCAGCTGCGGCGGTGACGACGAGTTCGAACAGCAGCGCGAACAGTGGGCCAGCGGGGCCAATTTCTTCGCTTTCGGGCCCGGCAGGATTCTCGGCTATGCCCACAACGAGCGCACCCTCGAAGCCCTGACCCGGGCAGATTTCAACGTCGCCAGGGCCAGTGAGATCATCGACGGTCAGCGCCGGCTCTCGGCGCGCGAGCGCGTTGTGGTCACCATCGACGGGGCCGAGCTCAGCCGCGGCGGCGGCGGGTGTCGCTGCATGACCATGCCGCTGGCCCGGCAGCCGGTCGAGATCGCCTGAAGGGTCAGTCGCCGGTCAGCTCGCCAATGCGATAGGCGTCCAGCATGGCCCACGCTGTCGGGCTGTGGTCGCGGCCGATGCCCTTGGTTCGCATGCCTTCGGTGGCTTCGCTGCCGCACCAGGGCTCGAGCACCGACGGTGGGGCCGGGTGCGCGGGAACGTAGTCGGTGAAATCGTAAACCTGGCCTTCGATCACCATCCAGCAATCGTCGAGCGAATCGTGCTCGCGCACTTCGCGCATGGAAAACGTGCGCGCCTGGTCTGCCGGGCTGGCGATCGGTGCTGCCGGCGTGAGCACCTCGAGCACGGCCACGGTGCCGACGCAGGCCCAGAAGGCGATGAAGACGGCAAAGATGAACTTCTTCACAGCAATTCGAACTCTTCGGAGTGAATGTTCCAGCGGGCCACGCCCAGGGCCCGCAGATGCGCCTGGGCCAGGCGGTCGAGGGGTTGCGGGCCGCAGATATAGACTTCACGCTGCTCGACGTCGCCGCAGTGTTCGCGCAGGAAGTCGGCCGACAGCGGACCCTGGCGGTAAAAGTAGTGCGGAATCAGCCGGAACCCGGGAATGGCCTTAGCCAGTGACTGCAACTCTTCCAGGTAAAGCGCGCGGGCTTCGTCCTGGACGCAGTAGATGAAGCGGATATCGCCGCCCTGGTCGAGTCGATCGAGGTGGCGCATCCGGGCCAGGAACGGCGTCACGCCGATGCCTCCGGAAATCCAGAGTTCCGGGACCGGCACTGCGTCCGGATTCTTGAAAAACCGACCGTAAGGGCCTTCCACGGTGACCCGGGCACCGGTCTGAATGGACTGAATGGCACGGCTGGCGTTGCCGAGATCCTTGATCGCGATGCGCAGATTGGACTCAAGCGGTGACGAGGAGAGCGTGTAGGGGTGTTCCTCGCCGCAGCCGGCCCCGAGTTCATTGTCAAACGGCGTCATGTAAACGAAGTTGCCGGCGCGGTAGTGCAAGCTGCGACGCTTGGGTTCCAGCGTCAGTTCGACGACGTTGTTGGCGGGTCGGTCGACCTGGACGACGCTGTAGGGAAGACGGCCGACGCGGCGCGAGAACACGAACCGCCACAGCACCGCACCAACCGCCAGCAGGGCGAAGCCCGACCAGACGACGATGTCCAGATGGGCGGGCATGGTCCGGCTGAGCAGGAAAGTATGCGCCAGCGCCAGGATCACGGCGAAAGGGGCCAGGTCGTGAATGCGCTTCCAGCGCTCGTAGTCCGGCGGGCCGAAGAAGCTGAAGCTCGGGGCAAGAAAAATCATCATCAGCAGCAGCGCCAGCCAGCCGCCCCAGGTGGCCAGATCCGACAGCGGCGGGAACAGGGTGGCGAAGGCCAGCCCCTGTCCGTGACCCTGGGCCGAAAAAGCCAGCAGCAGCGGATGGGCCAGCAGCAGCAGCAGGGCCGAAGCGCCCAGCAGGTGGTGGGTGTTCCAGAGGCGCGTCAGGCCGCCGAAGGGCAGGTCGAAACCCGGCACACGGGCACTCAGGGCGGCCGACAGCAGCAGGAAGGCCAGACCCAGCACGCCGGTCAGTCTGCCGACAACGTTGAGCAGCGCCGGCAGGCCGGAAAAATCGGCCGGCCGAAGCCCGGCCAGGAAGAACGCCAGGGGAATCAGGGCCAGCGTCCATACCAGGATCCGGGCCAGACGCGCGCGAATCACCATGCCGATCCCCCGGTAATCCCCCCGAGGGGCGGGTCGGCGGCCGGCATGACTCGCAGCAGGGCGCCCTCGGCCTCATCGGTGAGCAGGTAGAGCGCGCCTTCCGGTCCGACCTCGACATCGCGCAGGCGACGCTCGATTCCCAGCGCTACGATCTCCTGGCCGACGACGCGCTCGCCGTCCAGACGGATGCGACGAAGGCTGCGCTCGGCCAGGCTGGTGACCAGCAGATCGCCGCGCCAGCCGGGAAACAGATCGCCCCGGTACAGGGCCAGACCGGCCGGCGCGATCGACGGGGTCCACTGGAGCAGGGGATCGGTCATGCCGGGGCGCGAGACGTAGGGCGAAATCCGGGCGCCCGAATAGTCGACCCCGTGGGTGGCCACCGGCCAGCCGAAATTGGTACCGGGTTCGACCAGGTTGAGTTCATCGCCGCCCCGCGGACCGTGTTCGTGCGTCCAGATAAGGCCGGTAGCCCGTTCGACGACGATGCCCTGCACGTTGCGATGTCCATAGCTGAAAATCTCCGGCAGGGCGTCCGGGCGCCCGAGCAGCGGGTTGTCGGCCGGGACTTCGCCGCGGTCGCTGACCCGGACGATCTTGCCGAGATGACTGTCGAGCCGCTGGGCCTGTTCTCGAAAGTCAAAACCGTCGCCGATGCTGATCAGCAGGGTCTCGTCGGGCAGGAACGCCATGCGGGCGCCGTAGTGAACCGGCGTGTCCTTTTTCGGGGATGCGGTGAAGATGATCTCGCTGTCGACCCAGCGTCGCTCCCGGATTCGGCCGCGCACGACCCGGGTGGCGTTGGCGTCCGCGTGGCCGTGGCTCAGGCTCAGGTAAATCCAGCCGTTTTCGGCAAAACGCGGATGAAGCACCAGATCCTGAAGACCCCCCTGGGCGCGGACGTAGCTGTCCGGGACCCCGGCGACCGGTTCGTCCAGGAGCCGGCCATCGATCACCAGTCGCAGACGGCCGGCGCGCTCGCTGATCAGGGCGCGGTCTTCATCCAGAAAGACCAGCGCCCACGGATGCTCGAGCCCCCGGGCCACGGTTTCGACCTGCAGCGACTCGGCGGCAGCGGGTGCGGCAGCCAGCAGCCAGCAGATCCACAGCGACCGGATGCAGGGCATGGGGTGGAATTCCATCATGAAACGCAGCCGATAAGATACCATCCAGGCGTTCCCGAGCCGGTCCCGGAGCCTACATCGATGATCAGAATCCTGAGCGGGTGGCTGGCAGCGGTTGTCGCCGCTGCCGTGGCTGGCAGCCTGGTCCAGTCGTCCTTTACGCTGGCCGCCCTGGGCCGAATCCACGAGCCGGTGGGCCTGCGCGACCGGCTCGTCGTCTATACCCACGACCTGTTGCACTTCGCGCCCTTGTGGGCGGCAGTCATGGGGCTGGCCCTGTTGATTGCCTTTGTCGTGGCCGGATGGCTGGGGCAGCGGAATCGGCGCTGGCGTCCCGCGCTGTTTCCGCTGGCCGGCCTGGTCGCCACGCTCACGGCCCTGCTGGTGATGGAGGCCATGCTGCCGGTCACCCTGATTGCAGCGGCGCGCAGCCTGCTCGGTATCGCGCTGATGTGCCTGGGGGGAGTGCTGGGCGGGGCGGTCTACCTTTCGATCGTGCCTTACCGACAGAAGGGCCAGAACTGATACCAGCGCCGGCAGCGCAACCGGTCCTCGCAGGCGGGCAGCTGATGGTTGTAGTCGCTGGCGCGCTGCTGGACCCTGCGTGCGACGGCCTGCAGTTGAGAATTATTGCGCCAGCCGCCGCGCTGAAAGCCGGTATGGCCGTCGTGGTAGGCCAGGTAGAGATGGTGGGCGTCGGTCTTGCCCAGTCCCAGCCGACGCTGGGAGACATCGTTGTACCAGCCGATGAAGTCCAGCGCGTCGGCCATGTCGCTGCGTCGGGCAAAGCGTCGTCCGGTAGCGCGCTGATAGTCCTCCCAGGCCGGATCCTGGGCCTGGGCGTAACCCTTTGCGCTCGAGGGCCTTGGCCCGGGGAAGATGCCGAAGATGCGCCTGCGCTCCGGGCGGACCCTGGCGCGAAACGAGGACTCCTGCTGGACGAAAGCCATCTGGACCGCGATCGGCGTCCCCCAGCGTTGCTCGGACGCCCTGGCATAGTCGTACCACCGAGGTTGCTCCCGGAAGATGCTGCAGATGTTGTCCTGCTGCTGGGGCGGTCTGGCCGCGCAGCCGGCCATCAGGATGACGGCTGCGCCAATGATCGGGAAAAAGACTCGCATCTTCATGGGGGAAAATTGTACAAGCGAGGTTTGAGCTCGGGCTTATCGGGCATGATAACGGCTTGGGCCGCACGGTCGGCGAGAGACGTTACCATTCAAGGACGACGCAACGAGAACGGAAACATGGCTGCTGAACCGACCCGAATCTTGAGCGAAGGGCGGCCCTGATGCTGTGGCAGGCGCTCAACGCGGCCCGGGATCTGGGGCGGGTGCAGGACATTGCCTCGGTTCTCGTGCGTTACGGATTCGGAGACCTGGTCCGCCGTATCGGGATGGCCGGTGCGCTCGAGAGCGCCGGCAGGGCCCTGCACTGGAAAAAGGCCGAGGAACTCGCCCGCCTGCAGCCGCCGGAGCGGGTCCGTCGCATCCTCGAGGAACTCGGACCCACGTTCGTCAAGCTCGGTCAACTGCTGGCGACCCGCGTCGACCTGTTCGGACCGGAATGGCTCAACGAGTTTCGCAAGCTGCAGGACCATGCGCCCGCAGTGGATTGGGGACAGATCCACGCCCAGTTGACCGAAGACCTCGGCGCACCGCCGGAAGAGGTATTTGACTGGGTCGACCCCGAGCCGCTGGCGGCCGCCTCACTCGCCCAGGTGCATCGCGCCCGGCTCGAAGACGGCACCGAGGTGATCCTGAAGGTGCGGCGCCCGGGCATCCGGCCCGTGGTCGAAGCGGACCTGCGCCTGTTGCGAAGGCTGGCTGAAATCGTGGAGAGCGAGACCGACGAACTGGAACGGTATCGGCCGCGCCTCCTGGTCCGCCAGTTTTCAGGCTCGCTCCGGCGCGAACTGGATTTTGCCGCGGAGTGCCGCAACGCCGAGCGCATCGGGCGAGCCTTCGAAGATGATCCCAGCCTGGTGGTACCCGAGGTGTACTGGGACTGGAGCGGCGAGCGCCTGAACGTTCAGAGCTGGCTCGACGGGATTTCCGGCAGCAACCTGGCGGCGGTGGAAGAAGCCGGTCTGGACCGGCACGCCATTGCCAGTTCCGGGACCCGCATCATCCTGCGCATGATCCTCGAGCACGGCTTCTTCCATGCCGACCCGCATCCGGGCAACGTCAAGTTCCTGCCCGAAAACCGCATCGGCCTGATGGATTTCGGCATGGTCGGCCGCTTGTCGGACGATCGCCGCCAGGAGGTCGCCGAACTGCTCTACGGCCTGGTCTCGCGCGATGCCGAACTGGTCGCGACGACCCTGATCGACTGGAGCGAGACCCACGATACGGTCAGTGACGCGTTGCGCGCCGATATCGTCGAGTTCATCGAGCACTACCACGGTGTTCCGCTGGAAAAACTCGACATGGCCGAGATGCTCGGCGAGATCACCGGCATCCTGAGGAGCCACCGGCTCATGCTGCCCGCCGATCTGGTCCTGATGCTCAAGGCCTTCATCACCATGGAGGGCATGGGCCGGTCGCTGGACCCGGATTTCGACATGGCCGGTGAAGCCGCCCCGATCATCGAGGAGGTTCTGCGCCGGCACTATTCGCCGGTCAACGTGGCCCGCCGAATGCAGCACAGCATGGCCGAGACCCTGAAGATGCTGGGTGCATTGCCGGCCGACCTGAGCCGGCTGATGCGCGCGGCCCGGCGCGGCCGGATCGAAATCCAGCTCGACATCCAATCGCTCAAGGAAGTCGGTTATCGGCTCGATCGGGCCGCGAGTCGGCTGACCCTGGGCGTGGTCACGGCCGCGCTGATCATCGGATCGGCCATCGTCCTGAATGTCCAGAGCGATCGCGAGGCCTTCGGGCTGCCGCTGTTCGGACTGATCGGGTTCATCGGCGCCGCGATGGGCGGGGTGTGGCTGTTGGTTTCGATCTGGCGCAGCGGTCGCGACGACTGAGCGCGTTCAGAACGCGACCGAGACCTGGCGCAGCATGCCGGCGACGGTTGGATAATCGACCTGACCGCTGTCCAGGCGCTGTTTCTCTTCGTCGGTGGAGCAGACGATTTCCCCCAGTGCTTCGAAACTGCCGACCACGCCGCGCAGTCCCTCGGCCCGCGAACGCCGCTGGTGACGGGGAATGAAGTACAAATCCATCGTGCTGTCGTCGAAGCGATTGCAGACGATGACGTTGGCGGTTGCATCGGCCAGCGCGCCGCTGCCTTGCTGCCATCGTTCAATCCACGCCAGCGCCTGACGGAGCACCTCGATTCTCGATCCGCTCCAGTGCATGAAGCTCAAGGGGTAGAAGCAGTCGACGCAGTCCAACTGAGGCCGTTCCCGGGCGGCCCGCTCCAGCGGCATTTCTTCATAGCCCGGGGGGCGCGGCAGGAAGTGGAAGTGCAGGTGGTGCGGGATCGAGGCGCCGGCCCCGACCCCGTTGTAAAAGCCGATCCAGCCCGGCAGCTGCTCCGACAGCCCGGCGAGGTCCTCGACCAGCGCGGCCAGGCTCCGTCCGCCGGGCTCAAGCCAGTGCTGGGGCCGATGGCGATGGCTGGCGATGACGGTGTGGCACGGCAGCAGCGGGAATGGATTCATCCACGCTGTGTAGCGGCCGTTGACGAAGGGCAGGTTGTAGCCGAGTTCAGCACCTTGATGCTGCCATTGAATATTGTCCACGCACAAAAAACAGCCATCGTGTACCTGCGGCGCACCCGGTTCGGGTTGTCCGGCTCCCCTGAATCTGCGCGCCCTGGCCGGGTTGAACTGCGCGCTGAATGATCGGCCGGGCTCGAACGGGCAGCGAAAACGGTAGCGGACGATTTCGCGCAACTGGTCCTGGATGAACCCCGATTCGACCTGGTGGACCATCAGCTCATGGAGGGCCGCACCCAGCCCGGTCTCGATCCGGGTCCGGTCCAGCCGTCTTTTCAGGGCCGCCCATTCGTCGTGATAGGCGCGATTGTTCAACTGGTCCATGCAGAAATCCGGACGGTGAGAAGGGACTGGCGAAGGGGACCAGTATAATCGTGCTTGCCTGATCCATCATCCGGAGTCTGCATGAGAGGCGACAGCATTGTTGTCGAGCCACACCACGAGCGCGCCGCCCGCGGCGTTCACGAGCTGATCACCGAGCGGCCCGTGGCGCCGGACGGTCGGCTGGTGGTGTCGGTGGCCGGCGAGTCGGGCGCCGGCAAGTCGGAAATCGCCGAGGCGCTGGCCCGACTGTTCGAACAGGAAGGGTATCGGACGACCATTCTCCAGCAGGACGACTACTTCGTGCATCCGCCGCGCAGCAACGACCGCGTTCGGCGCGAGGATATCGGCTGGGTCGGTCCCAGCGAAGTGCGGCTGGACCTGATGGAAGAGCATCTGGAATTGTTCCGCGCCCGGGCCTGCCTGACCAAGCCCCTGGTGCGCTACCTGGAAGATCGGATCGATCGGGTCAACGTGGACCTGTCGCCGTTCGACATCGCGATCGTGGAGGGTACCTATGTGACCTTGCTCAAGCACGTCGATGTACGCGTTTTCATTGCGCGCGACTACCACGCCAGCCGGGCGCATCGCGAGAAGCGCCGCCGACATGCATCCGAGCTTGACCCGTTCATCGACCAGGTGCTGGCCGTCGAACACGGCATCATTGCCCCGCACCGGATGCTCGCCGATCTGATCATCGAAGAAGACTACGCGGTCCGGCGCGCTCATCCGCGCCCGGATCCGCATGCTTCCGAGGACGGCAAGACATGAGAATCGCCTTTCTCAATCCCCAGGGGAACTTCGACCGCACGGATGCCTACCTGACCGAACACCCCGACTTTGGCGGACAACTGGTCTACGTCAAGGAAGTGGCGCTGGCACTGGGCAGAATGGGAGTGGACGTCGACATCCTCACGCGCCGAATCCGAGATCCGGACTGGCAGGGCTTCGAGGAGACGCTGGACGACTTCGGCGAGCAGGCCGACCGCGTCCGGATCGTGCGCCTGCCGTGCGGGGGAGATGCGTTTCTGGCCAAGGAAGCGCTCTGGCCGCATTTACCGGAGATGGCCCACGCCATTGCCGATTTCTACGCTGAAGACGGCCCCGATTTCCTGACCGCTCATTACGCCGACGGCGGATACCTTGCCGCCCTGCTCAAGGCGCGAACCGGCCTCGGATTCACCTTTACCGGCCATTCGCTGGGCGCACAGAAGCTCGACAAGTTGATCAGCAGTACCGGTGAATCGTTCGACAAGCTCGATGCGCGCTATCGGTTCTCGCAGCGCATCGATGCCGAGCGCCTGGCGATGGCGCGGGCCGAGACCGTCATCACCTCCACCACCGACGAGCGCATGGGTCAGTACGGGCATCCGCTCTATGCCGGCGCCATCGAGCCCGCCGACGATCGCCGATTCCGCGTCATCCCGCCGGGCATCAACAGCGCAATCTTCCACGCCGATCCGTCCGGGGATGATCCGCAGACACTGGCTCGTCTGCGTTCCCGGGTCCGCAGGCCGGGGCGTCGCCACGTGGTGGTGTCCAGCCGGCTGGATCCGAAGAAAAACGTCTCCGGCGTGGTCGAGGCCTTTTGTCGCAGCGCGGCACTGGCCGCCAGCGCGGACCTGGCGCTGTTCGTGCGCGGTGTCGACGACCCCTGGGACGGGATCGGCTCGCTCAGGGCCGATGAGCAGGCGGTGCTGGGGCCGATCCTGGAGCGCATCGACCAGGCCGGTCTGGTTGATCGGGTCAGTTTCGTCAACGCCCGCTCGCAGCGCGAACTCGCCGCCGCCTACCGCCTGTTTGCCGCCAGCGGCTCGGTGTTTGCCCTGCCGTCGCTGTTTGAGCCTTTCGGGCTGGCGCCGATCGAGGCCGCGGCCTGCGGACTGGCCGTGGTGGCGACGCGCAACGGCGGGCCGTCGGAGATTTTCGCCGGCGGCGCGGGCCTGCTGATGGACCCGGAAGATCCCGAGGACATGGCCCGGGCTTTCCTGGAGGGACTGGATCGATATCCGGCGCTAGCCGAGGCCGGTATCGAGCGGGTGCTGTCGACCTATACCTGGGACAAGACCGCGACCGCTTATCTGGAGCTGATCAGGACGCGTCTTGCCGCCGGCATGGGCGGCGCCGAGGAGAGCATCCCCGCGCTGGACGCCAGCGATCGCATTCGCGCATACCTGGAGGCTGGAGTCGCGAAGGACTCAGGCCTGTGATCGGGGCAGGTGGGTGTAGTCGGGGGGCTGGTAGCGACGCTCCTGGCCCAGCATCTCGCGATTGACCACCACGATGCCGCCGCCGGTGACGTGAAAGCGCCGGGCGTCGGCGGCCTTGTCGTGCCCGATCACCGCGCCCGGCGGCACGATACAGCCATTGTCCAGCAGCACGTTTTTCAGCCGTGAGCCGGCACCGATTTCGCAGTTGGGATGGACCAGCGCGCCGTCGAGCTCGCAGTCGGCGTCGATGCGGCAGTCGTTGAAGATCAGGCTTTTGCGGATGCTGGAATCGGAAATCACGCAGCCGTTGCCGACCATGGATTCGACCAGGCTGCAACCGCCGCGCGGTCCGTGATCGGTGAACTTTGCCGGTGGCCCCTGGACCGGGTAGGTGAAGATCGGCCAGTGCGGTTCGTGCACGTCCAGCGGCGGATCATCGCAGAGCAGTTCCATGTTGGCCTGGTAGAGCGCGTCCAGCGTGCCGACATCGCGCCAGTAAGGCTTGCCGCTGACCGCGCGCTGCAGAGGGAAGGCCAGCACTCGGCGACCGGCCTGGATCGCGCCGGGGATGATGTCCTTGCCAAAATCATGGCTGGAACCCGGTGTTTCGGCGTCCCGGGTCAGCGCTTCGTGCAAATAGCCGGAATTGAAAATGTAGATGCCCATGCTGGCCAGGGCCCGGGTGGGATCGTCCGGCATCGGCTCCGGCTCGGTCGGTTTTTCCGTAAATCCGGTGACCCAG
>JAWLFD010000287.1:0-2796 GCA_041685745.1 Wenzhouxiangella sp. | reverse complement strand
CAACCTCGGCGACTTCGGCGATCTTCCCGGGTGCCGGCCTGGGCCCATTCAGGAGGATGAATCATGAAAAAGAACAAGAGCAAAACGCTTTCCGAGGAAATCGAACATCTCGCAGAGGACTATGAAACCGACTACGAGATCGGGCAGGACAACATCCAGTGGCTCGGGCTCGATCTGCACAACCCGGTATTCATCGTCAGCGCGGTGCTGATTCTGGCGTTCGTGCTCGGCGCGCTGCTTGTTCCGGAGGTCGCCAACGAGCGGCTTACCGGTATCCGGGTCTGGATCGGCGAGACCTTCGACTGGCTGTTTCTGACCGCCGGCAGTTTCTTTGTCCTGTTCTGCCTGCTGCTGATCATCATGCCGTTCGGCAAGATCCGCATCGGCGGCGAAGATGCGCGGCCCGATTTTTCCTATTTCGCCTGGTTCGCGATGCTGTTCGCCGCCGGCATGGGCATCGGGCTGATGTTCTGGAGCGTCGCCGAGCCGGTGGGTTACTTCACCGAGTGGGCCGGCACGCCGCTCAACGCCGAAGGCGGCGACGCCCGCGCCGCATTGGGCGCGACCATGTATCACTGGGGATTTCATCCCTGGGCGATCTACGGCGTGGTTGCGCTGGCGCTGGCGTTTTTTTCCTACAACAAGGGTCTGCCGCTGACGATCCGCTCGACCTTCTACCCGCTGCTGGGTGAGCGCGTCTGGGGTCCGATCGGGGACGTCATCGATACCGTGGCGGTGCTGTCGACGCTGTTCGGCCTGGTGACCTCGCTCGGGCTGGGTGCCCAGCAGGCCGCCAGCGGCATGTCCTTCCTGTTCGGCATCTCGGGTGGTCAGATGACGCAGATCATCATCATCGCCGGGGTGACCTCGGTTGCGCTGGTTTCGGTGCTTCGCGGCATCGACGGCGGTGTCAAGGTGCTCAGCAATCTGAACCTGGTGCTGGCCGGCGTGTTGCTGATCTTTGTCATCATCGCCGGCGGGCTGATGGCGTTCCTGGCCAACTTCGGCACCACCCTGGCCGGGTACGCCCAGTACATCCTGCCGTTGAGCAATCCGGTCGGGCGCGAGGACGACGTCTTCTACCACTCCTGGACGATCTTCTTCTGGGCCTGGTGGATTTCCTGGTCTCCGTTTGTCGGCATGTTCATCGGCCGGGTCTCGCGCGGGCGCACGGTGCGCGAGTTCCTGATCGCGGTGCTTGTCGTGCCGGTGGCGGTGACGAGCATCTGGATGACGGCATTCGGCGGTGGCGGTATCGGTCAGGTCGTCGGTGAGGTCGGCGAACTGGCCGACGGCATCAGCGACTCGTCGCTGGCTCTGTTCCAGATGCTCGACAACATGCCGTTCACTTCGATTACCTCGCTGCTCGGCATCACCCTGGTGCTGGTGTTTTTCATTACTTCCTCGGACTCCGGTTCGCTGGTGATCGACTCGATCACGTCCGGCGGCAAGACCGACGCCCCGACCAGTCAGCGCGTGTTCTGGGTGATCATCGAGGGCGTGCTTGCAGCGGTTCTGCTCAGTCTCGGGGGCACGGCTTCGCTGAATGCCCTGCAAGCCGGGGCGGTGAGTTCCGGCCTGCCGTTCACCATCGTGCTGCTGCTGATCTGCGCAAGCCTCTGGATGGGCCTGTCGCACGAGCGCAAGGTGATGCTTCTCGAGGGCCGGCAGAAATCGTGAACCGCCTTGCATTGCATGCGCTGCCGGGTCCTGACCGGGCCGATTTTCGGCGCTGGGTCAGAATTTCAGCGTTGCGCGCAGTCGCACGTCGCGATCGCGCTGCGCGATGACGGCGCCTTCGCGCAACTCCTGCTCCTGGCGCCAGCGGGCCCGGAACTGCAGGCGCAGCGGGTCGGTGACCTGCCAGCTCCAGCGCACTTCGGCCAGCGAGTCGTTGGGCCGGTAGTCGTTGGCGATCAGCCATCCGGCATCGGCCTGCCCGAAGACCACGCCCACGGTATGCCGGGGGAAGATCTCGACCAGGTCGGCGCCCAGCTGCCAGGCCAGACCATCGGCCTGTCCGCCTTGGGGTATCCCGACCACGGTGCTGTCCGGTCGATTGAACGCATGCCCGAGCGAACCGGCCACGACCAGGCGGGTGGCGGCTGTGCCGATCGCCGCGCCGACGTCCCAGCCGGCGGCCATCTTGAATGCCGCGGCGGTGTAGTCCTCGCGCACCGGTGACGATGTTCCCTCGGTCGCCAGGGCGTCCGGGTACCAGGTCAGGGTCAGCGCGCGGAGGAAAATCGGGCCGACCTCGGCGTGGCTTTCCAGCGTGGCGAAGGTGCTGATGCGGCTGCCGGAGTCATCGAACTGCAGCGGCGGGCGGCTGACGATGCCGTTGCCGTCGCGGCTGTTGTACTGGGCGGTCACGGTTGCCTTCCAGTCCTCGGTCAGCTGCCGGCCGAGATAGAAACCGTCGGTCCAGCCGACGTCGATGTTGGAGGCCTGGTTGCGGTCCAGGCTCTTGCCGGTGATCAGCGGCAGCTTGAAATTGCTCTGCAGCCGTCCGACCCGGAACTCGGTCCGGCGATCATCCGAGCGATACTGCACGAACAGCTCGTCCAGGGTCATGGAGCCCGGCTCGATGGACGTCGGGCTTTGGCGCGCCGACCGAATGAAGAAGTCCGGGTCGTTGCCGCGGTCCTCGTAGCGCGTCGCAAAGCGGCCCTGCACGCGCCAGTTGTTATCGATGTCGTTGCGCAAACGCATGCGCAGGCGCCCGCCGAAGGTATCGCTGTCGCTCTTGGTGCCGGAGCGGGTATCGCGCCAGGAGGCCGAATAGATCGCGCGCAC
>JAWLFD010000286.1:0-2797 GCA_041685745.1 Wenzhouxiangella sp. | reverse complement strand
TGGCGCTCGCCGAGAACCCTGCGGCGCATCTCCAGGGCGGCGCGATACAGCGGCTCGGCCGCGACCCGACGATCCTGCGCGGCCAGGACCAGGGCCAGGTTGTTCAGCGAGGCCGCGGTCTCCGCGCTCTCCGGCACCTCGGCACGGCGAACGGACAGCGCCGTTTCCAGCAGGTTTTCCGCTTCGACCAGACGGCCCAGCGAATAGGTCGCCAGGCCGAGATTGTTGAGCCGTTCGGCCACCAGCAAGCGATCTTCGGGCGGGGTCAGTTCGAGGGCGCGTCGATGGGCCTGCTCGGCCTCCTCGTAGCGGCCCAGCGAGGCCAGGGTCGCCCCCTGCAGAGACCAGGCCGAGGCCAGCGCAGCCGGGGCGGCCCCCGGCTGCTGGCGCACCGCATCCAGCGCCCGGCTGGACAGTTCGTGGGCAATCTGGTGCCGGGCCAGCGAACGATGCACGCGCGCCAGCACCTGGATCATTTCGGCCTGTACCCGAGGCGCCTCGTCGAGCGACTCGATGCGCTCGCGGCCCTGATCCAGCAGATCGCGGGCGGTCAGCTCGGCGCCTGCGCTCAGGTACGGATCGGCCTGATCGAACAAGCCGACGACGAACTCGCTGACCCGCCGGGTCTTGGCCGCCTCCAATTCGGCCAGGTCACGCTGAAGTTCGGCCCGATCCCGCTCCAGTCCGGCGACGTGCGCCTGCCAGGACACCCCGGCCAGTCCGGCGATCAGCAACAGAACCGACAGTCCGCCCAGGCTGACTGCCATCGGATTGCGTCGGACGAAGCGGTCGAGCAGGTAACGCCAGGTCGGGGAACGCGCCGTCACCGGCTGCAGCCGAAGATGGCGCCGCAGATCCTCGAGCAAATCGGAAACGCCGCCGTAACGGTCTGCCGGGTCCGGGGCACAGGCGCGCGCGATGATCGCGGCCAGATCGCCCCGTCGCTGCACGCGACCGGCCATGGCCGTGCCGAGCGCCGAGCGGGAATCGAGGATCGCGCGCGAAAAGCGCTCTCCCAGCAGCAGCCAGCCCAGCAGGGCACCCAGCGCCCAGACATCGGACTGGGTCGAGGCGGGCTCACCGGCCAGCTGCTCCGGCGCGGCAAAAGCCGGAGTCAGCGCAGCAACCCGCTCCTGATCATCCTGCGGCTCGTCGAGCACCAGCCGGGCGACCCCGAAGTCGAGCAGGCGAATGCGCCCGTCTTCCCCGAGCCGAACGTTGGCCGGCTTGATGTCGCCGTGGACCACGCTGCGCTGATGCGCATGGCCAACCGCCGCAGCGATGTCGCAGAACACGTCGAGGCGCTCGGCCTGGGTCAACTGCTCAGCGCGCTCCACCAGGTCCTTGCCGGGCACCCACTCCATGACCAGGTAAGGCTGGCCGTCATCGGTCGTGCCGCCGTCAACAATCCGGGCGATATTGGGATGGTCCAGGCGCGCCAGCAGCTGACGCTCGATGGCCAGGCGCACTTCCAGCCGACTGTCGCGGCGCATCCGGATCAGTTTGGCGGCCGCGGTCATCTCGAAGGCCTGGTCGGCGCGTTCGACCCGGAACACCATGCCCATGCCGCCGCTGCCGACCGGTTCGACCACCGCCCACGGACCCAGCCGGGTGCCGGCCGGCAGGATGTTGCCCGCAAAAGGGCTTGCGGCCGTCAACTCGTCGGCGACCCGACCGAGCGGTGCCTGCAGTCCCTCCCCGGTGCGCGCCATGGCATCCACCAGGCGCCGCAGCCATGCCCCGACCCGCGGGCTGCGCGCACAGCGTTCGGCCAGGCGTCGCTGGCGCTCATCGCTCGGCAGATCGACCAACTCGGCGAAGGCGCGATCCAGCACGCGACGCCGCGCCGGAGTGAGTCGACCTGTCGTTGCAGGACTCACAGCCAAAGCTGGCCCACGGGGCCGGCGGCGTCCAGGTGCCAGGCGGCCTGGGCCTGGAACAGTTCGGCAGTGGCCAGCGCGTCGGTCATGGCATGGTGGGCGGTGTAGACGGGCAAATGATAGCGCTCGCGGCACGCCGCCAGGCGCACCGAGGCGCGCCGCCGAAAGCCCAGCCAACCGCCCGCGCGCTGGAGCCAGGTTCGGTTGTGCTGCAGGCTCCAGGCTTCGACGGTCATGGTGTCGATCAGCGGAAACTCCAGCCCGTCCCCCATCCAGCGACGGCAGACCTGGTCGAGAAAGGGTCGCTCGATATTACGGTAGTGGACCACCACCACGCGTCCGGCCAGCGCCTGCAGCAGTTCCGGCAGGACGGCCGAAAAGCGCGGCGCCCGCGCCAGTTCCTCGTGGGTGATGCGATGGATCAGGACCGATTCGGCCTCCAGCGAGCGACGCGGGCGCACCACCCAGTATTTCGCCTCCGCCACGCGGATGCGGCGCAGGGTGAACGGCACCAGCCCGATGCTGACGATGGCCGACTCGCGTGGATCCAGGCCGGTGGTCTCCAGATCGAGGGCCACCAGAGGCGTTTTTTCCAGCGGCGTATCGCCGCTCACCACGCCCGCTGCGTAATAGGCCTCCAGCATCGGAATGGTCGTGGCGCCGGCCAGTTCCTGAAAGCGCGCCGGCCAGTCGATCCGGCGGAACGCGGTTGCGCGGGACTGGGCCACGGTATTCAGACCTGCACCACCCGGTAGCGCATGCGCAGAAAGCTCTGGGCGTTGCTGAGCACGCGAAAAGCCTCCTTGAGGTTGCGCCGGTCGAAGGTATTGAGCGTGACCGGGTTGAGCTTGTTGTCCGGCTTGACGCCCTGCTCCAGGTTGGCGACATGATGACGGTACTGGGTCACGGCGAGAAAC
>JAWLFD010000057.1:0-11586 GCA_041685745.1 Wenzhouxiangella sp. | reverse complement strand
CCGCACGAATTCTCCGGCGGCCAGTGCCAGCGCATCGGCATCGCCCGCGCGCTTGTGGTCAATCCGAGGCTGGTCGTATGCGACGAGCCGGTCAGCGCACTGGACGTCTCCATCCAGGCCCAGATCGTCAACCTGTTGAAGGAGCTTCAGAAGAAGCTGCAGTTGTCGCTGATCTTCATCGCGCACGACCTTTCAGTCGTGCGCCACGTTTCCGACCGCGTGCTGGTGATGTACCTGGGCAAGGTCATGGAGATCAACGACAGCGAACGCATCTACCGCAAGCCGACGCATCCGTATACAAGAGCCCTGATCGAGTCGGTGCCGATTCCCGATCCCAAGGCCGAGCGCGAGCGGGCCAGACGGTCGCTGGGCGGGGAGTTGCCGTCGCCCACCCACCCGCCTTCCGGGTGCGTGTTCAGGACCCGGTGCCCATACGCGCAGGAAAAGTGCGCCGCGGCCGAGCCGCCGCTGGAGGAACTGGAGGATGGGACGAGGGTGGCTTGTGTGCGGTATGAGGAAATCAAGGGGGAGTTGGAGGTTTAGGGCGACTCGCCTCTTGGCCTTGCAAATGCGACGTTTATGGGGCTAGGATTAAAAAACTGTAAATAAATATAGCTTTCAGGGTCGAACGTGCCCCCGCAAGCCGCGCCAAGAGCCGCCGCTGCAAGCCCAGCGACGAGCCGCTACCAGCGCCACCGGCCCGAGCAGACGCTGCTCTATCAGCTCGTCGAGCACCACTACCCGGCCTTTGTCGAACACCTGGCCGAGGCCGGTAAACAGTTGCCCACTCATGTGCGACAGGCATTTGATGGCTACCTGCAATGCGGCCGGCTGGAGCACGGCTTCCTGCGCATTCGATGCGACACCTGCCACGCCGAGCATTTGCTCGCGTTCAGCTGCAAGCGCCGCGGCTTCTGCCCCAGTTGCGGCGCCCGGCGCATGGCCGACGGGGCGGCCTGGCTGGTCGACCAAGTATTGCCCGAGCGGCCGATCCGGCAATGGGTCTTGAGTGTTCCGTTTCCGATGCGATTTCTGCTCGCGACCAACCCGGCGCTGATCGGCCGGGTGCTCGGCATCGTCTACCGCGTCATCGCCGCCCACCTGATCCGCCAGGCGGGGCATACGCAACAGGCCGCCCGCACCGGTGCGGTCACGCTGATCCAGCGCTTCGGTTCGGCGCTGAACCTCAACATCCACTTCCACATGTTGTTGCTGGATGGGGTCTATGAAGTAGCGCCCGACGGCACCCGCCTGCGATTCCAATGGGTGCGCGAGCCAACATCGGCCCAACTGACGCACCTGGCCTACACCATCGCCCGGCGAGTGGGGCGCCTGTTGGAGCGCGAAGGTTTACTCGAGCGCGACACCGAACAGCTCGACCTGGGCGTAGCGCTCGACCCCGACGACCCGATGCCCGAGCTGGCCGGCCATTCGATCACCTATCGCATCGCGGTCGGCCCACACCGCGGGCGCAAAGTCTTCACGCTTCAGACCCTGCCCGACAACGGCTGGGAGGACGGGCCGGCCAACGCGCCCGGCAACGTCGCCGGCTTTTCGCTCCACGCCGGCGTCGCCGTAAAGCCCAATCAACGCGAAAAACTCGAGCGGCTGTGCCGCTACATCTGCCGTCCTCCCGTCTCAGAGAAGCGGCTGTTCCTCACCCCGCGCGGCGACATCGGCTACTCGCTGAAGACCCCCTACCGAGACGGCACCACGCACGTGATCTTCGAGCCGCTGGATTTCATCGCGCGCCTGGCCGCGCTGGTGCCGCCGCCGCGTCTGAACCTCACCCGGTTCCACGGGGTGTTCGCACCCAACAGCCCCTGGCGCGCCCGGATCACGCCGGCTCGGCGGGGCCGGGGCGGAAAGCCCACAAAGCCGACCCAAGCCGAAGACCGCACACCGGCCGAACAGCGTGCAGCGATGCGCTGGGCGCAGAGACTCAAGCGGGTCTTCAAGGTGGATGTCGAAACCTGCCCGGCCTGTGGCGGCACCGTCAAGATCATCGCCTGCATCGAAGACCCGCCGGTCATCGAGCGGATATTGACACACCTGGCCAGTAAGGATCTCCCCGGCCTGTGGGCGGAAAGCCGGGCGCCACCTGTCTGCGTGCAGCGCACAGGCAGGCCGGCCGAGCGTACCGGCTTGCTTCACTGAATTGCAGGAAACCGACATCAGGCCGCGCTCCGCCCGGGCGCGGTCCGGTGCCGCTCGTGCCGTAACCGGCCAATGGCGGCAATATGAAAAAATTTCGAGGCCGTAATGGCTGCGCAAGGGCAAAATCCGGCGAAAACCGCGCTCTTGGAGGTTCCAACCGCGCTCAAACGTTGCCCAGGCACGGTTCCGGATACTGCTGGAATTCAGCGAAAAGGGCGTTTATACTTCCTATACGCCCGCGCTCAAACGTTGCCCAGGCACGGTTCCGGATACTGCTGGAATTCAGCGAAAAGGGCGTTTATACTTCCTATACGCGGATTTCGAGGCATCACCATGTCGAAAGCCCATTTACTGATTGTAATTTTCTTGCTGCTGGGCAGCTTTGCTGCGCATTCGGCCACCCTGGATAGCGCATCCTTCTGCTCGACGGAGGAGGGCTTTCATTTCGACGTGGAAATGACCGGCGACGGTGAAGAGCTGATTTTCCGGATCGGGGCGGACGCAAGTCCGTTCGAGTCGGACAATGAGCGCATCTTGATGAACTTCGACACCACCACGGGCGACTTCACTCGAGATCCGCCCGTCGTGCCTCAGGTACGGACCAGCGGCACTCCGTTATTCGATCGCTGGGCAGATGGCGAGATCGCAAACTACGAATTGACCTCCCTCGGTGGGTTTCGTTGGCGTTTTACCGGCAGTGTGCCGCATGGTGCAGACCCTTTCATCCCCGGTGACACGCTCTGGGGCGTCGTGCTTCGTTCGTTCACGTCCGCCGACGTCTACGCGGAGGATCAGCCGGTGATTTCCTGCGAGCCGGAACAGGTCGTGATCGACGTGCCCTTCTCCTGGAGCGACCCGACCATCGACGGACAGCTCGATTACGGCGAGTGGTCGGACGCGGTCCGGGTCGACTTCGACCACGGCTTCTTCAAATTCGTACACGGCCGGGATCGTCTCTACGTGCTCATCGACGTACTGGCGGATAACGGGGACGATCCGTTCGCCCAGGGCGGCGGCGATCAGTTCTGGCTCCATTTCGACATCGACGAAGACGGCGCGATCACGCCGGACGTCGACCTGCGCTACAGGCTCGAATCGGGAACCGGCAACCTGCGCTACCAGACCTATTGCGACGATTGCCTTTTCGGTTTCAATGCACTCGAAGCCAGCACCCTGTCGGCCCGGGGCGAGGGATTCGGCTGCTTCCTCGAGGACGGTTCGGCCACCATTGTGCCGAGCTTCTCCTGCAGCTCGCACCGCGTCTGGGAGCTGGCCCTCGACCTTGGAGAGACGGGCCTGCGATCGGACCAGAGCGCACGGTTCGGCTACCTTGTCGGATCGGGAACACCCCTTTTCAACTCGACGTTCCCGGCAGACCTCAACGACCATGCGGCGTATGCCGAGCTCAACCTTGAACGTGTGCCCAGGCAGCCGAACAGTTCCGGGCCGGGTTCGATGAATCCGCAGTTCGAAGTCACCCAGGCCATCCAGACGCCGGCCAACGACGTGGATCTCGGGGCCGGCAAGCCCACCGCGGTTCGAATCTGGGACAACACCAGCGATTCGCTCGTCAAGGCGTTCATCTACGGCGCCAGAAACGGAATCGACCTGCCCGGATCGCCGTTGCTGGATGTGTCGATATTGGGCAGCTTCGCCGATTCTGCGCCCGACAACCTTCGGGATTCGGTCGCGTGGAATTCCACGAATGCCCTCCCGCCTTCGTGGGCCCGGGGCCAGGTGGACTTCGAGGTCCGGATTCGCGGCATGGATGAATCCGAGGTGGCCAGCCTGCAGACGGATATCGTGTTCGCCCCGACTCGAAATCCCGTCTTCTGGACGGTTCCGATTCGAATCGAGCTTCCCGACACCGAGGACCCGTCCACCGCTTCCGCCAACCAGATCACCATGGCGGAGCAGTGGCTGGAAAGAATCGTCCCGATGGAGGAGGTGACGTTCGTTCGCCGGCCAATCCTGGACGTGTTCGATCCCACCAGCGCGTCGTTGAAGGAAACCTTGAACGACTACGATCAGGCTGCGATCCTGGCCTGGACGCTCGGTCTGTTGATTACAGGCGAACCGCCGTTCGCCCTGCCCGAGCAGATCACCGGGTTCACGCCGTTCGGTATCAGCGGCCTGGGCGGTTCGTCCGACCGGATCGGCAAGGGCGGCAGAGGCCGGGTCACCTGGGCGCGGGATACGACCAACGCGGACGACATGGTCTACGTGCACGAGCTCAATCACAACGTCGACCAGAAAGCGACTTCTACCTGGGGCCTGCACTCCGGTGGTTGCAATGCGGCGAGCGGCGGCCCGCTGGATCCACAGTGGCCCTACGGTACGTTCCGAATCCAGGAGGTCGGCGTCTCGCCCGGGGCCACTGCGACGACGTTTCGATCGGTATCGGACACCGTGTGGGATTTCATGTCCTACTGTTCCGCTTCGGCGTCTCCGTCGGAGTGGTGGTCGCCCTACCGCTGGCAGGCCTGGGTCGACGAATTCCGGACCGACACAGCGACCAGGAACTCGGCTCGGCTCATGCGTGCTTCCGACCAGGATGGATGGAGGGGCACCGTCGAATCGATAGAGGACAGCTTCTACATCCAGGGTCGGGTGTTTCTAGATGGAACCGGCGAGCTGGGCAACGTGCTGCGGCAACCGGGCATTCCGGAAGTGCCCGCCGTGGCCGGAGATCACGTCGTTCGTGTGCTGGATTGCTCGGGTACCGAGCTTGCAAGCGGCAGCTTCAACGTCGACTTCCTCGGGGACGAGGGCGAGATCGAGTCGTTCGTGGGCTTCAACATGACGTTGCCGGCCTCGCAGGCCAGTTGCGAATTACAGCTCACCGGGTTCGGCGAAGTACTCGATGCCCGGTTGATTTCTTCGAACGCGCCGGAAATTTCCGTGGTTACACCAAACGGCGGGGAAATCTGGGAGGGCATCCAGACTGCCGAGTGGAGCGCCATCGACGTGGATGACGACCCGCTCCGATTCACGATTCTTTACTCGACGGACGGGGGGATGACGTGGCTGCCGGTGGCAACGAACATCGCCGGCAATCAGTTCGACATCGACTCCAGCGGCCTGCCGGCCAGCACCGATGCGCGCCTGCGCGTGCTCGCCAGCGACGGCGCCAATACCGCCACCGACGACTCCGACGGCGCATTCACCGTGATCCCGAAGCGGCCCGTCGCCGAAATCGTTTCGCCGGCCGACAACGGCGAATTCGATCTCAATGAGCCTTTGCAGCTCAAAGGCGTCGCACGCGACCCGTTCGGCCAGTCCTTGCCGGATGAGAGCCTGGTCTGGCGCGTGGACGGCGTTGCCGTGGGCACGGGCGAGACCGTCAACGTCAACCTGGACGAGGGCGAGCGTGTCATCGAGATGCAAGCCACCGGTGCCGAGGGCCTTTTCAGTACCGACTCGGTGACGATCAACCTGGTGGATCTGGGCGATATCATCTTCGCCAACGGGTTCGAGGCGCAGTGACCCGGAAAACCGTGATCGCCCCATATCCACAACGTTTGTGCCGCGGCTGAAAGATCCGGCTCTTGATGAGTCGATGTGGGTAACCGTACATACTCGGCCTCGTGCCAAACGCTAGTATTTAGTCGCAGATAGGTCCCGACAGGGCTGAGCTCCTCATCAGCCACCGTCACCTGCCAATGCGACGACTTCGCTTTGAAATCCTGAGCCGCTTGGAAAGCGCTGACTACGCCAGCCAGTGCCGGTCGCCGTTAACCGCAAGCGAATCAAAGTGAAGCCAATGAAACGTACCGAAAGCCACGGCATCAACCAGACGAATCACATGTGCTTGCCCGATCTGGGAAAGCGCTTTTTCGAGTTCCTGGATGACAATGCTTATCCCTGTGTGGGTGCCAAATCAGCTTTGGCCCGCGGCTCTATCGAAACGCATGAGTTCGCTAAACTGGGCGAGTCCGACAACGACGAGCCGATTCTGGATGGACTTTCTCGATTCGTTGCCATGATCGAGGGAAATGCTTGCGACAAGGATATCGTGCATTCTTACGTCGCCATATTCCACGGGCCAGCCGATATGACCGAGCTTCGTTTCGAGTCCTTGTTGTGGTCGCAGTTGTGGCAAATTCACGAGCTTGATCTATTAGCGGGCAATCAGCCTGCCGATGATGTCAGCAGCGATGCCGATAGCCCATATTTCAGCCTGAGCATGGCGGGGCATCCGTTCTTCGTCATTGGGCTCCATCCGAGTGCTTCGCGATTTGCCAGGCGGTTCAGCCACCCGGTGCTGGTATTCAATTCTCACCGTCAGTTCGAGAAGCTGAAAGAGGGCGGACGCTATGCGAAGATGCAGGCGGCCACTCGGGCACGAGATGTCGAGTTGCAAGGGTCCGTGAATCCCAATCTGGCGGATTTCGGCGAAGCGAGTGAGGCTCGTCAGTACAGTGGGCGCAAGGTCGAGGCCGACTGGCGATGTCCGTTTGATTTCAAGGAGGAGCCGTGAACACCAGCGTGGCGACGACAAGAATTCCACCCTGCTCCGCGCGGACGGTCGAGCTCGGCATTGGCGATGAACTGGTGATCATCGATCCCGAAGGCCAGCAAGTGAGCGATGTTGTCGCTTTCGCGTCTCCGGATTGCAAGGAGTATCTGTCTTCAGGTCGTTCTCTTGACTATGCCGCGCGCCTGTGGCTTACGACGGGCGACGTACTTTATTCGAACCGTAGCCGGCCGATGTTCACGATCATGGAAGATACCTGCGGCCGCCACGACTTTACGTTGACGCCCTGTTCGAAAGATACCTTCAGGATCATCTACGGCGAGAACGAGGGACGTCCGGGTTGCGAGGGCAATCTGGCGGCGGCACTGGCCGCGTACGACATCGGTGTCGATCGAATTCCCATCGCGTTCAACGTTTTCATGCATGTCGCGATCGATACCGAAACAGGAGAGTTCCGCGTTCTTCCGCCGCTCAGCAAACCCGGGGATTTTGTTCGCCTGCGCGCCGAGATGCCGCTCGTGGTGGCGATGACTGCCTGTTCGGCCGGGCAGTCGAACAATTTCGACTTCAAGCCAATCGATTTCCAGGTTGTGCGTTGTTGACCGCCTCGAGGTCGACCGGCAGCCGAACGATGAAGCAGGTTCCCTGGCCTGGAGTCGATTCAAACTCGATGAGTCCCCCGGCCTGATGAATGATCGAATAAGACACGGCCAGGCCAAGCCCGCTGCCGCCGCTTTCACGCCGGGTGGTAACGAACGGTTCGAAAACCCTGCTTTTCACGCTGGGATCCATTCCTTGCCCGTCATCGAGAACCGACAGCCTTGCGACACCATTGGCCGGCGGCGTGGGGGCGACCCGACGCTTGTCGCGACCAGCGTCAATCTGCTCGAGGCGGACCTGAATCTTCCCTCCGTCGGCGATCGCCTCGCGAGCGTTGACGATCAGGTTGATCAGCACCTGCTGGAGCTGGACCGGATCGATGAAGCAGCTTCCGCAATCACCGAGTTCCCAGCTGATCCGGATGCGGGACGGCAAGAGGCGTTCGATGAACTCGCGCATGGACGCGATCTCGGACTGCAGGTTGATCCAGCGTGGCTGCACCGGCTGGCGGCGCGCAAACGTCAGCAGCTGGCGAGTCAAGCCGGCGGCGCGTTCGGCTGAATCCAGGATCAGCCTTGTATCGCGTTGCATGGGGGAATCGCTTGGCAGGGAATCTGCAATCGCCTCCGTGCGCTGCATGATCGCAGTGAGAATATTATTGAAATCATGCGCCAGCCCACCTGCCAGCATGCCGATGGATTCCATCTTCTGCGCCTGAAGGACCTGCGCACGGCGCAATTCCCGTCGCCGTTGAATCGCCAGCAGGATCAGCAGCGCGCCCGTGAGCAGGATCATCACGCCTGTGCCCCATAGCCATGGGTTGTAGAGTGGATGGCGCGCAACAGACAGGTCCAGGCCGGTTGCCTCCGAATACGGGCCGGCGGGTCGGCGGGCTCGAACCTCGAAACGAAAATCACCGGCAGGCAGGCGTCGATAAATCGTACTGCTGGATCCAGTGGTCAGCCAGTTATCGTCATAGTTGACCAGGCGATACTGGTATTCGAGCTGGTCGGCGCGCCGATACGTCGGACTGGCAAAGGCAAACTCGAGCAGGTCCGGAAGAGGGGGCAGTGAAATCGGGGCGCTGATATCGATCGACCTGGAATCGCTGAGCACCTGCAGCATGGCCGGCGCCGGGGGCGCCTGCCTTGCGGAAACAATGGCCGGGTCGATCATGGCGGCGCCTCCGGTGGTTGGATACCAGAGACGTCCGCGATCGTCCCGCCAGACAGCTGGTTGAAAGCCGCCGTTGGTTTCGCTGCGCGGCATGCCGTCTGCCTTGCCAAGCTGGATGAAATCACCGACCAGACTTTGCTGCGGCTCGATGGTCTCCATCGTCTCGGTCGGAAATCGAAAAACACCCCGATTGCTGCTCAGCCAGAATCCACCCAGGTGATCTTCGGTTGTAGAGAAGAAATGGCTGTCGGGCAATCCCTGCTGCGGCCTGATGACGGTGGCCTTGTTACCGTCCCAGCGCACCAGGCCATTGGCCGTCGTTGCCCAGAGCAGGCCTGATTGCGATTCGTACAGGCTGGTGACCGCGCGGCTGGGTAGCTGGTCGTCGAACGGCGCAGGAACGATGGCCTCGCCCCGGCGCACGAACACACCACCACCGTCGGTTGCAATCCAGAGCGTGCCCTCGCGATCGACCAGCAGGCCCACGACATAACCGCCGAAACCGCCTTCCGGCCGCCAGGCACGAATACCTTCTTCGGTCAATTCGCCGAGGCCCTCGACCGTTCCCAGCCACAGCCGTTCGCCGTCCTTTGTCATCGACCCGACTGTCGGATGAGGCAGGCCGTCGTCATCGGTCCAGTTTCTTGCAACTTGCCCGTTTTCGATCAGGCTGAGTCCGCCTCTCGTACCGACCCAGATCCGGTCGCCGTCCGGCAACAGGGACAGAACCTGGTTGGAGACCAGCCCCTCGGCGGTACCGATGGTCTCGATCCGGCCATTCATCCGGCGCGCGACTCCCCCTCCGAACGTGCCGAACCACATGGCACCGTCTTCTGTCTGGGCAATCGGCAGTACCGGGAAGTCGGGCAGCCCCTGATTTGCGGTCAGCGGCCGGGCCAGGCCCTGGCGCATCTGGATCAGGCCGTTGCCACCGCTCGCCACCCATACATTGTCTTCAGTGTCCTGGGTAATGTGATTGATATGGGCCTGCGACAGGCCGCCGGTTTCGGCCAGGTAGTCGAATTGCCCATCGCAATAACGGGCCACTGAACCGTTGTCGAGACCAATCCAGAGCTGGTCATTGCGATCAATCACCAGGGTTCGTACGAACAGATCTTCCGGCAGCCCCGCTTTTTCGTCATGCTTTTCGACCCGGCCGGATTCCATGCGGTAAAGGCCGTCGCGCGCCCCGATCCAGAGGACTTGACCATCCGCCTCGACCACGGCATGGACGTGAAGCTTGCTCAAGATCTCCGAGCCGGGCAAATCGTGAAATTGCTCGCCGTCGAACCATTGAACGCCCTCACCACCGTAGCCAACCCACCAACCCCCGGATGATCGCGGTGCCAGGCTGTAAACCGTGGAACCGGCGCGACCGGTCAGCGGTTCGAGAAACTCCCCGGTTCTGGTGTCGACGACCAGAACACCGGAACCGCGCGTGGCGGCCAGGATCCGGCCATCATCGAGTTGCACCATGTCGTCGACGCGGAAGCTCCCATCCAGCACCGGTTCATGCTGGAACGGTGGGGTGGTCCTGATTCGGACAATGCCGGCTTCGCTTGTCCCGATCAAAAGCTGCTGGCTGCTGTCCAGCAACAGCGACGCGACGTACTCGCTGGTGTAGTCGATGGCCGAGGAAAAAGGCACCCGTTCGAACTCCCGGCCGTCGAATCGAGCAAGGCCGTCTTCGCTGCCGATCCACAGGAACCCCGTATCGTCCTGAACAGTGGCATACAAGGAATCCAGCGGCAGTCCGTCCTCGCTGGTGTAATGCGTCAGTTGCCACTGCGAGAGGGGCACCTCGCACGCGGCAGTACCGCCGCTCATGACCAGGCCGAGCGCTGCGATTTGAACAAACCTGCCCATCACCGCCCCGGTGCACGGCTGTGATCGGAACCGGTGTCGTGTTTCATCAAGCAGGATCTCGCTACATCAGGTCGGATTGTGCGGCAGCGGAGCGTTGGACGCAAGCGAGCCTCGGGGAGGGGCCTTGCCAGCAGGCTGAGGCCTGGCCGAAGCCCGCCCGTCCACGACCCGGTTTTCGACCGCCGCATGATTTATATTCCTGCATTCGCCCGAAACCGGCGCGGTCGTGCGGCTACCAGGACCAATACATGATGAGGCAAGTGCGCGATACCACAATGCCGGGTCTGCTCGGTGCGGTTCTCTTTCTGTCTGCTGCGGCGTGGTCTTCGTCCGCCATGGGCAGTGCGGCCGGCGACAGTTCGCCGACCGATCGCGAAGACCGTTGGCATCTGAGCGTCTTCACCGGGCGCGCGGCCACGGATCGCCTGCTCGACATCATCACCCGGTACAACACCGGCTTCATCGATTCCTACCTGGTCGCCGTCGCGCCCGGTTTCGTCCACCGCGAGACGCGTCGCTGGCGCTTCGAAATCGAGGGCCAGGCGGTCAAGCACTGGGGCGACCAGGACCACTGGGAATTCAATACGGCCTACATCGCGCGCTGGAAGCCGTTCATCTGGGATGCGTACGTCGACACCAACCTGGCCGTCGGCGCCGGCGTGTCCTACGCGCTGGAAGTGCCCGCGATCGAACCGCGCGCCGACCGGGTCACGGTTGAAAAAAGCGCAAAGTTGCTGGGTTACCTGATGGCCGAGATCGAGTTCGCGCCGCCGAACGACGCCGACTGGTCGATCTTCTTCCGGCTGCACCATCGGTCCGGCAGCAAGGGTCTGTTCAAGGACGTGGCCGGCGGGTCCAACTTCGTCACCGGCGGCCTGCGCTGGCGGTTCTGATCGGCAGGCACGATGCGTCAGCCCAGGCCGCTTTATACTTCGGGGGTAATTTTGAACTTTCAATCCACGACCTGCGCCGAGAGACAAGCTGAATGTGGCAGGATTAACGACGGTGTTAGTGGCCCTGATACTGGCAGGCGCCGGGTCAACGGACGCGCTGGGCCGCGATCTGTTCGAGCGCGTGATGGTCGGCGGGCGCATCTCGCTGCTGGTCGGCATCATCGCAACGCTGGTCTCGCTGGTCATCGGGGTCACCTACGGTGCGGTGGCCGGCTATCTCGGCGGCCGGGTGGACAACTGGATGATGCGCGCGGTCGATGCGATCTACGCGCTGCCGTTCATGTTTTTCGTCATCCTGCTGATGGTGGTGTTCGGGCGCAATATATTTCTCATCTTCGTCGCGATCGGTGCGGTCAA
>JAWLFD010000285.1:0-2805 GCA_041685745.1 Wenzhouxiangella sp. | reverse complement strand
CATGGCCGTCGACGTGACCAGCGAAACGGCGGTTGCCGAGGCGGTCGGCCAGGCCAGCGAGGAGATGGATGGCCTGAACGTAGCGGTCAGCTGCGCCGGCATTCTCGGCGCCGGCCGGGTGCTGGGACGGGAGCGGCCGATGCCGCTGGAGCGTTTCAGCACTACCGTGATGGTCAACCTGGTCGGCAGCTTCAACGTCGCCAAGGCCGCCGCGGAGCGCATGCAGGACGGCGAGTCGGGTGAAGACGGCGAGCGTGGCGTGATCATCAACACCGCCTCGGTGGCCGCCTTCGAAGGCCAGATCGGCCAGGCGGCCTACTCGGCCTCGAAGGCCGGCGTGGTCGGCATGACCCTGCCGATGGCGCGCGAGTTCGCGCGTATCGGCGTGCGGGTCATGACGATCGCACCCGGCGTCTTCCACACCCCGATGGTCGACGTCATGCCCGAGCCGGTGCAGCAGGCGCTGGGCGAGACCATCCCGTTTCCGCGGCGCCTGGGCCGCCCGGAAGAGTTCGCCGACCTGGCCGCCCACATCATCGAAAACCGCTATTTCAACGGCACCGTGATCCGACTGGACGGCGCCGTTCGCCTGGAGCCCAGATAAACAGACCATGCAGACTTTTTCAGAGATCGAAGGCTACATTCGCCAGCACTACTCGGTCGTCCACGCCGAACCGTTCATGCTCGCCGTCGACGTCAAGGTCGGCGCTGACGGCCGCAGTCAGGATATCTTCCTGGCCGAGCTCAAGAACAGCGACGAGCGACGCGTGCTGCGGGTGGAGACCAACATCGCGCCGCTGCGCGAGCACGACGCCGAAAAATGCCTGCGCGTGAACCTGATGCTGCGCGTGGGCTACCTCGCTGTCGGCGATCTCGACGGAACCCCGTTCATCAAGCTGTGCCACAACCTGACCTACGACCTGCTCAACGAGGCCTCGCTGCGGTACGTCATCAACCACCTGGCCGTGCTCGGCGACAGCATCGAAGACACGCTGACCGGCGGCGAGGATCTGTTCTAGAAAGGTACTAGGGAGAAACAAGCATGGATCTGACTCAAGTTCAGCAAATTCTGGTCGACTACAACGTCGTCGAAATCGGCACGCGCCTGATCGGCGCCATCCTGATCTTCTTCATTGGCCGCTGGATCGGCAAGCGCGTGGTCCGCGGCGTCTCGCGCGGGATGGAAAAGCGCGGCATCGACGCGCTGCTGGTGACTTTCGTCGGCAACATCCTCGGGGTCTTGCTGCTGGTGATCGTGATCATGATCTCCCTGGGTCACCTGGGCATCCAGGTCACGCCCCTGATCGCGGTTCTGGGCGGTATGGCCCTGGCCGTGGGGCTGGCGCTGCAAAGCAGTCTGAGCAACTTCGCGGCCGGTATCATGCTGGTGATCCTGCGACCGTTCACGCGCGGGCATTTCGTCGAAGCCGGCGGGGTCTCGGGTACCGTCCAGTCGGTCGGCATCTTCAACACCCAACTCCAGACCCCGGACAACCGCCTGGTCATCGTCGGCAACAGCGCCATCACCGGCAACCCGATCACCAACTACTCGGCCTTCGATACCCGGCGCATCGACATGATCATCGGCGTGGCCTACGACGACGATCTCAAGCTGGCCCAGGCCACCATCCGGCGGGTCATCGAGGCCCACGAAAAAGTCCTCGCCGAACCCGAGCCGGCGATTCTGGTGATGGAGCTGGGCGAGTCCAGCGTCGATTTCGCGGTCCGGCCCTGGGTGCTGGCCGAGGATTACTGGACCACGCGCAGCGACCTGCTGGAAAGCCTGAAGACCGAGCTGGAAGCCGCCGGCTGCTCGATTCCCTTTCCGCAGCGCGACATTCATCACTTCAACGTCAGCGACGAGAAGGCCGCGGCCTGAAACCACGCCGGGCCGGACCGACTGACTCGGCGGGCGTTCCGCGCCCGCCGCTAAGCGGGCCCTGCGCCCGGCGTCAGTCGTCGCTGCCGTAGCCGGTGATGATGTAGCCGCCCGACTTTTCGTCGTGCTGGAGTTCCAGGAGGCCCAGCTTCTGCGCCTCCTGAAGCAGGTGGTTGAAGCTCTTGAAGCCGTGGTAGCTTTCCGAGAAACCGGGCTTGCGGCGCTTGAGCGCCTGCTTGATCATCGAACCCCAGACCTTTTCCTCGGCATCGCGATCGGAGAACAGCGCCTCGGTGGTCTCGAGTACCAGGTCGAAGGCTTCCTGGGCCTTGGGGTCCGTGGCCGCACTATCGGCCGGTGTGGCATCGACAGCCGTGCTGTCGGCGGCCGCCCCCTTGGACTGGGTCTTCTTCGCGGCCTTTTTCTTGGTCGCCTTCTTCTTGGCCGCGGCGGTCTTTTTCTTCTCGCTGTTGCGGATCAGGTCATCGTAGAAGATGAACTCGTCGCAGTTGGCGGTCAGCAGGTCGGACGTGGAGCTTTTGACGCCGACACCGATGACGGTCTTGTTGTTTTCACGCAGCTTGGAGACCAGCGGCGAGAAGTCCGAATCGCCGCTGATGACCACGAAGGTATCGACGTGGGACTTGGTGTAACACAAGTCCAGGGCATCGACGACCATGCGGATATCGGCGGAGTTCTTGCCCGACTGGCGCAGGTGCGGGATGTCGATCATCTCGAAGGCGGCCTCGTGCATGGCCGCCTTGAATTCGCGGTAGCGGCCCCAGTCGCAGTAGGCCTTCTTGACCACGATGTTGCCCTTGAGCAGAAGGCGCTCGAGCACCTTCTGGATATCGAAGGCGGCGTAGCGGGCGTCGCGCACCCCCAGGGCGATGTTTTCGAAATCGCAGAACAGGGCCAGGTTGCGG
>JAWLFD010000284.1:0-2806 GCA_041685745.1 Wenzhouxiangella sp. | reverse complement strand
ACCGTCGATGAACTTCACGCCAGCAATGACGTCGGCCAGTTGCTTGAAGCCTCGCAGTTTGCGCCATCGTTTCTGGGCGCTCATTGCACGTGTCAATCGACACCTAGTTTTACGCATTAAGACGACACCTACTTTTAAGCACTCCCAGGGCGGGTGCTGGCCGTTGGCCTGCTCGCCTACCAGAGCCTGGAGCGCGTCCTGAAAGTTGCCGGTGGACACGCCCCGCAGGTACAGCCAGGGAATCAGCTCATCGAGGCTGCGGGCCAGCTTGAGATACAGCGGCAGCAAGCTGGAGTTGAACTTGATCCCGGAACCTCAGCAGTCTCGCACCTTGGGCACCTACACCGGGACGGCACCGACTCCGGTCTGGATCTTGCGCTCTGGCAAGTCGCCTTTGCGCACCACTGTAGATGATTCGTCAATAGACGCCTTGCGCCACCCCCTGTACTTACCCGTGCTAAAAACACTCGCCGACGATTTGGGGTGGTTGCTATTTTGTGAACGCACGGATGGTTGCATCGGCTGGAGCCATCCTGTGGTGCTTCAACGCTGCCAGGATGTTTTTTTCACTGCAGAGCTCCAGCCGACTACTCTGAGGTTATTTATCAGACCACTACGCCGGTTCACTACGCTCTTTTCCAGGCTTTGGAAGACGTGGTTCGATACCGAATACTCCTCGCTGGAAATACCCGTTAGGTCACATTCATGAACCGCCTCGCGCAATTTTTTCGGCATTCAAAATGCCCCGCTGGGACGGCAATAGGTTGCAGCGCGCGCGCAATCAACCCTTGAGGTATTTCGTTGCCGAGTTCAGAAAAGCTTCGCCCGTCTATTCGGCGACGCACCCCATCAAGCCGGTTCAGGCGCGCGATCCGCTAATCTTGTTCTCTGCTTCAAATCCGCCAATCCCAGGTACCAGGAGCGCCGGGATGATGGCTGCGTAGGCAAACAGCACGCTACCGAGGGCCAGCAGCGGGACGTCGGCGGCCAGCAGACCGCCCAGCAGCACCGGACCAACCGCCGTGCTGACCACCATCAGGGCTGCATACACGCCCCGGATCAGACCCAGCTGGGCGGTCCCGAACAGCTCGACCCAGACCGCGGCGCTGATCACGCCGTTGAGCCCGGCGGTCATGCCCAGACCGGCAAACAACAGCCACAGCGAGGGACCCGGCGGCAGCAGAGCCAGGCCCAGCATGGCGAGGCCTGCCGGCAGCAGCGAAAAGCGCAGCAAGAACCGCGCGCTGAAGCGATCGATCAAGCGGCCGCCGGCGAATGCCGTCAGCCCCTGCATGGCAGCAAACAGCATGAACCCCTGGGCGATCTGTCCCAGTTGCCAGCCCTGGATTTCGCCCAGCGTGCCCTGGTGGAGAAACACCGCCGTGACCAGCACCGGGGGCACCAGGACGACGCCGAGCACGCGCAGGAACCCGCCGTGGGCGAAAAGCTGGCGGCGCTGCAGAAGATTGCCCGGCCCGGCATCGGCGTCCCGGGCGTCGGCGACCGGCGACTGCAGCCCGGCAGCCAGCAGATAAAGCGCCGGCAATGCGATCGCGACCACCACCAGCGCGGCCGCCAGCCAGACCTGGTGCCACGCCAGCAGGCCGAGCGCAAAAGCCACCAGCAGCGGGAACAGCGCCTCACCCAGGATGAAACCATAAGAGGCCATCGCCACCGCCCTGCCCCGCCGACGGCGCGCGTATCGCGCTGCGGCCACCACCGCCAGGTGTCCCGTCAGCCCCTGCCCGCCCAGGCGCACCAGGAACAATCCGGCCACCAGCTGCCACAGTTCGCCGGCCAGGCCGATGCACAGCGCACCGCCGGCCAGCAAGCCGGTGCTCAACAGCGCCGCGCGCGCCAGCCGCCAGTGGTCGGCGATCGCCCCCAGCCAGAACATCAGCAGCCCGCTGGCCAGCGTGGCCGCGCCGTAGAAGGCCCCGAGGCTCGCCTCGGTGAGGTTGAAATCGGCCCGGAAATCGGTCCCGAACAGGCCGATGAAGAAGGTCTGGCCGACGCTCGACACCAGCGCTGCGGCCAGCGCGAACTGCCCCGCCGCCGGCAGGCCTGCTGCTCGCTTCGATGCGCTCACCGGCGCACTCGGCCCTCAGTCGCCACGATGAATCCGGCGCAGCGCGCGGCGGGAATGCTTGTCGGGACGTTTGCCGGGATCGCCGGCGCGGGTCCGGTCGATCTGTCGCTGGGCCTGAATCGCTTCGCGCCGCTGGCGGCTTTCCCCGGTTTCGCGGTACATCTCGCGGGCCAGCGGCGCCGAAACCCGCTTTTCGCCGACTTCGAGTACGTCGACCTCGATCAGCCACTCGCCCTTGCCGATGCGCAGTCGGTCATCGACCCGCACCAGCCGGGAGGCCTTGGGCTTGTCTCCGTTGATCTCGATCTTGCCGCCGCGAATGGCCTGCTGGGCCAGGCTGCGGGTCTTGAAAAAGCGCGCCGCCCACAGCCACTTGTCGAGCCTGACTGCGGGGTCGGTCATTGGGAACCGCGGATGACCGCGGATGAACGCAGATTCCCTATCACCGCCGCGATTGCTCCAGGCGCTCCAGCCGCTCGTCGATCTTGCGCAGTTCATTGAGCAGGTCCTGGTGCTGTTCGGCTTCTTCATCGTGGTGGATCGACTGGGTGGCGGTCACGATGATGGCGATGAACAGGTTGAGCACCATGAAGCTCGAGATCAGGATGAACGGCACGAAGAAGACCCAGATCAGCGGGTAGACCTCCATCATCGGCCGGGCCACACCGCTGGACCAGGACTCCAGCGTCATGATCTGGAACAGCGAGAACAGGCTCA
>JAWLFD010000283.1:0-2811 GCA_041685745.1 Wenzhouxiangella sp. | reverse complement strand
GCAGTACGCGCTCTATACCCTGGCCCTGCACCGTCTGCTCAAGCATCGGCTGGGCGCGAGCTACCGGCCCGGGCAGCACCTCGGCGGCGCGGTCTATCTTTTCCTCAGGGGCTGCGACAATCCGGACACCCGGGGCGTGTTCTTCGAGCCGGCCAGCCCGGCGCTGGTGGCGGCGCTGGACCGCCTGTTCGCCGGCGAGGGGGCAGACGATGCCGGCTGAGGACCTGCAGGCCGACCTGGCGCTGTGGCGCGAGCTGGGCTGGATCCGGCGGCTGGAGGAAGAGTTCGCCCGCTTCCTCTGGCGGCTGCAGCCGGAGGCCGACGAGCGGGTCGTGCTGGCCGCAGCGCTGGCCAGCCACCAGCTCGGCCGCGGCCACGTCGCCCTGCCGCTGGATGCCTGGCTGGCCGACCCGCAGGGCTTTCTGGCGCTGCCGCCGCACCACGATCAACCGGCTTCGACGCTGGCCGAGCCGGCGCGCAGGCTCCAGCAGGGCCTGGAGGCGCTGCGGCGTCGCCTGCAGGCGCTCACCGTGGCCGACCTCGCCGAGCGCCTGGCCGCTTCAGGTCTGGTCGATACCGGCCCCGGCACGGCGCCGCTGGTTTTTGATCGCGCGCATCTCTACCTGCGCCGCACCTGGCAGGCCGAAACCGCCATCGTTGCCTCGATCGCCCAGCGTGCGGCGGCCGGCTCTCCTTTGGTGGCGGCCGCAGAGGTCGGATCGGCCATCGACGAGATTTTTGCGCCGGCCGGCGACCTGGCACCGGGCAGTGCCTCTGAACCGGACTGGCAGAAACTCGCCGCCGCGCTGACGGTGCGCAGTCCGTTTACCATCGTGACCGGCGGGCCCGGCACCGGCAAGACCTGGACCGCGGTACGCATCATCGCCCTGCTCCAGCGCCTGCACCTTGAGCATTTCGACCAGCCGCTGCGGATTCGCCTGGCCGCGCCCACCGGCAAGGCCGCCCAGCGGCTGACCGAGTCGATTTCGGCCGGCTGGCGGGCCCTGCAGAACGCCCAGGGCCTGGATGATCCGGGCGCGCCGGAGTCGGCTTCGACCCTGCACCGCCTGCTCGGCAGCCAGTACCACACGCGCCGTTTCCGGCACGACAGGACCCACCCCTTGCCGGCCGACGTGGTCATCGTAGACGAGGCCAGCATGATCGACCAGGAGCTCATGCAAAGCCTGCTCGACGCGCTCCATCCGGCAACCCGGCTGGTGCTGCTCGGCGACAAGAACCAGCTGGCCTCGGTCGAGGCCGGCTCGGTCTTCGGTGACCTGTGCCGCGGCGCCGAACACCCGGACTACAGTCGCGGGCTGAACGACTGGCTGGCCCGGGTCGTGGGCCATCGGGCCGGCCCCGACGGCGAAGGCGGGTTGGCCGACCAGCGCGTCATGCTGCGCCGCAACCGGCGCTCCACGGTCAGCATCGGGGAACTGGCCGAGGCGGTCAACGCCGGCGATGCCGATCGCGCGATGCGGCTGTTGCGCGATCCCGAGCGCGCCGAACTGGCGTGGGCCGATTCCATCCAGGAGCCCGGCGAAAGGCTATGGGACCTGCTAGGCACCGGTTACCTGGCCTATCTGGAAGCGGTCGAGCGGTCCCGGCCGACGGGTGACCGTCCGGATTCGGGCGAGATCGATGACTGGGCCCGGTCCGCTCTGGCGGCCTATGCGCGCTTCCAGGTGCTCACCGCGCTCCGGGAAGGGCCGTGGGGCGTGACCGGCATCAACCGCGGGATTCGCGAGTGGCTGGGCCGGGTCAGGAGCGGTGGGCAAGCGGCCGGCGGCGCGGCCGAATGGTTCCACGGCCGGCCGGTCATGATCACCCGCAACGACTACGCCACCGGCCTGATGAACGGCGATATCGGCCTGTGCCTGGCGCTTCCGCACGCCGGCCAAACGCGGTTGCGCGTGGTCTTTCCGAAGGCCGACAACACCCTGCACTACCTCAGTCCCGGGCGCGTTCGCGATGCCCAGACCGCCTGGGCGATCACCGTGCACAAGTCCCAGGGCAGCGAGTTCGATCATGCGGTTCTGGTCCTGCCCGGGCAGTCCAGCCCGGTGCTGACCAGAGAGCTGATCTACACCGGCCTGACCCGGGCACGCGATTGTTTCACCCTGGTTGCGCCCAGCCCGAGCGTGTTCGCTCAGGCCGTTGGCCAGCGCACCCGGCGCTCGTCGGCGCTGGCCGACCGGCTGGGCCTGCGCGCTTAGTGGGCCATCTGCGAGATCAGACGACGCTGTGGCTCAGTCGGTCAGCCCCATCCGGCGCAGAACCGCCTCCAGGCATTGGTGACTGTCTTCGCTCAGTGGTGCCAGCGGGCTGCGCACGCTGCCGGCGGGAATACCGCACAGGTTCATCGCCGCCTTGATCGGCACCGGGTTGGTTTCGATGAAGGCGGCCCGGAACAGCGGCAGCAGCTCGTAGTGAATGGCGCGGGCCGCGGCAAAGTCGCCGCCGGCGGCGGCCTCGACCAGGGCCACCATGCGTTCGGGCACCAGGTTCGATACCACCGAAATCACGCCGTGACCGCCGATGCTCATCAGCGGCAGGGTCAGCGCGTCGTCGCCGGAGAGCACGTAGAACGGCCGGTCGCGGTGCATGGCGATGCGGGCGATGACGTCGGCCATCTGGCCCAGGTCGCCCGAGGCTTCCTTGACCGCCACGATGTTGGGCAGTTGGGCAATCTCGGCCAGGGTGTCGGTTTCCACGTTGACGGCCGTGCGGCCCTTGATGTTGTAGACGATGACCGGCAGCGCGGTGGCTTCGCTGATGTCGCGGTAGTAGCGCACCAGGCCCGCCTGGCTG
>JAWLFD010000282.1:0-2815 GCA_041685745.1 Wenzhouxiangella sp. | reverse complement strand
TTTCAGCCCTCGTTGCGGCGCAGCCTGAGCTGCCAGCGCAGCACCCGGTGGGCGTTGAACAGCAGCAGGGTGTAGCTGACGAAGGTCGCGGCGGCGAGCGCGAACAGCAGCCATTCCGGCACGCCCATCTGCCAGGCGGCAATGCCGATCAGGCCGGTGACCAGCACCGCCAGGTGAATCAGCCCGACCGTGGCGGTGACCGAGAACCCGCAGCGCCGCAGGATGTGGTGGAGGTGGGTGCGGTCCGGGGCCATCGGGCTGCGCCCCTGGCTGATCCGGCGCAGGGTCAGGGCGACGGTGTCCATCGACGGAATCAGCAGCAGCCAGGCGATGGTGATCGGGAAGACCGCGCCGCCGGCGCCCCCGGCGCTGCCGCCGGTGTGGCCGGCCACCGACATCGCCAGCCAGGCCGCGGCGAAGCCGAGCATCATGCTGCCGGCATCGCCCATGAACACGCTGGCCCGGTCGCGCAGCGGAAAGCGCATGTTCCAGACCAGGAATCCGGCGGTGGCGGCGGCCATGACCAGGTTGACGGTGATCAGCGAGGCCGGGGCGTTGCCCAGCCAGGCGATCAGCGCCAGCAGGGCGAAAAACAGCAGGCCGATGCCGCCGGCCAGGCCGTCGACCCCGTCGGCCATGTTGACCACGTTGATCAGGAAGACCATGCACAGGATGCTGAACAGGGTCGAGAACGGACCCAGCCCGACCGGCCCGTAGGCGGGACCGAACAGCTGGCCGAGCTGGGTGAGTTCCAGCCCGCCCCAGACCACGGCCATGCCGGCGACCCCGACCTGGACGAACAGCTTGACCAGCGCCCGAATGTCGTACAGATCGTCGAACAGGCCGAGCACCAGCAGCACGGACATGCCGGCCATCAGGCTGGTGTAGTCGATCGAGTTGCTGCCCTTGACCAGCAGCGCGGCCATGATCGCCACGAACATCGCCAGCCCGCCGGTCAGCGGAATGGTGCCGACGTGGCGCTTGCGGTGGCAGGGTGCGTCGATCAGGCCGATGCGCGCGGCCGGCGTGCGCAAGGCGGGAATGAGCGTCGTCGAGGCCAGGAAGGCCAGTCCGATCACGATGGCCGGTTCGGCCGGTGCATTGAATAGTTGCATATCCCCCTGATCCCCGTTGAAATTACTGCGCTGACCGTGACGTTCATGCCGGCACGCCAATGCTCGACACGCGGGCAATCTACCACGATTTCGCAATTTTTAACAAGTGGGTCGGGGCAAAAGACCGCCCCGGGCCGGCGCGATCAGCGCTGCGGTCGCAGCAGCGTGCCGAGGTAAAGCGCCAGCACCGCCTGGGTGGCCGGGATGTGCCAGCTGAAGTCGCCCAGCCCGACGATGGCCAGGGCGCCCAGGCCGGCGTACAGGGCGATGCGCTCGGTGCTCAGGCGGGCGTTGCGCCACAGCGCCGCCAGCACCGCCACGAGCAGCGCCAGGCCGACCAGCCCGGTTTCGATCAGCCACTGCAGCAGGTCGTTGTGGAGGTAGTCGAACCAGCCGCCGATGGCGGCCGGCTGGAACTGCTTGAAGACCGCCTCGAAGCCGCCCAGGCCCACCCCGTGCAGCCACCAGGCGCGCGGAAACTCGGTCATCACGATGGTAAACACCTCCAGCCGGGCTTCTTCGCCGGTGGTGGCCAGCAGGCGTTCGGCCAGCGGCGTCAGGCCGTACCAGGTCGCCGCCAGCAGCGCGGCCGCGGCGGCCGCGTAGGCCGGCCAGGCCGAGGCGCCGTGGATCATGCGGCGATGGCGGCCCCACAGCAGCAGCGCCAGCAGGATGCCGAACACGCCGGCCGCCGAGCCCAGGCGCGAGGCGCTGCCGAGCATGGCCGCGCCGATGATCGCGCCGCTGATCAGGCTGCCGGCGATGCGCAGCTCCAGCGGCAGGCGGCTCAGTCCCGGCACCCCGCGAACGAACCACAGGCCCACCGCCAGCGGCCAGGTCAGGGCCAGGTAGGCGGCAAACAGGTTGCGGTTGGAAAAACTGCCGTGGACGAAGTCGGGGTTGTTGCGCGCCCACACGCCGAGCACGGTCTCCGAGCCGGTGGCGTGCGAGAGCAGTCCGTACAGGCCCTGGAACAGCGCCATCGCGACCACCGCCAGCCACAGCCACAGGCGCAGGTGACGCGGCAGCCCGGCGGCCAGCCAGGCGACGCTGAACAGGGCGACGAAGGCGGCCCAGCCGCGCAGGCTCGCGCCGGCATCGGGCGACCAGGTCAGCGGGTCGAAGCCGGGCTGCTGCCACAGGCTGTCGGGGTAGGGCCCGAACAGCGCCGCCAGCCCCTGAAGCGGCAGCACCTGCAGCGCGACCAGGCCGGTCAGCACGCCGGCGAACGCCAGCCAGCCGCGCGGCGGACGCGCGATCTGCCCCGACAGCGCGCCGGCGGCCGCGGCCAGCGCGGTCAGCCAGACCAGCACCAGCAGGCTGGCGCTCAGGGTGGCGGCGGTGCGGTGGCCCATCATCAGCGGCAGCACGAGCACCAGCGTCGCCAGCGCGCCGGTGACCAGCGCCGGCGTCGGTGTAGTGGCCGGGCGGGCCGGCGCACGATCGGCGCGCTCGCGCGCGGTGCGCCGGCGGCGCGCGGCCGGGTGCTCGATCACTTCAGTAGTCAATGGCGGTGATCCTCAGCTGTCCGTCGGCGTGTTCGGCCAGGGTGTAGCGCACCGCGCGCTCGGCATGGGTGGCGCGGCGGTCGGGGTAGGCCACCCACAGCTCGAAGCGCGCCTCGACCCGCCAGCCGCCGGGCAGCGGCTCGATGTCGGCGACGCTGACTTCCAGCCGGCGGCTGCCGGAGTCGGCGAACA
>JAWLFD010000056.1:0-11641 GCA_041685745.1 Wenzhouxiangella sp. | reverse complement strand
CATCCTGTCGCTGTTCCAGGTCAACTTCGACCTGACCGTGGTCGCCGCCATCCTGGCCGTGATCGGCTACTCGCTCAACGACACCATCGTGGTCTACGATCGCCTGCGCGAGAACTTCCGGGTCAAGCGCAAGGGCACGCCGCTGGAGCTGTGCAACCTGTCGATCAACCAGATGCTCGGGCGCACGGTAATGACCTCGCTGACCACGCTGCTGGTGCTGATCGCGCTGTTCTACTTCGGCGGCGAGATCATCCACGCCTTTGCCTTCACCCTGATCGCCGGCGTGATCGTCGGAACCTATTCCTCGATCTTCATTGCCGGTACCGCCGCGATCATGCTGGGAATCTCCAAGCAGGACCTCATGCCGGTGGCCAAGGAAGGCGCCGACCAGCCGGACCAGGAAACCGAGGTCCTGCCCGAGCGCTTCCGGCGCGGCGGGGCCTGAACGATGCTTCGGTCCGTGATGGCCATCGTCTGCGGTCTGGGTCTCCTGGTCCTGGCGGTACCGGCGAGCGCGGCTGATCAGCAGTTCTTCGTTGAAGCCGAGTTCTGGGTGGATGGTGAGCAACTGGGCAAACCCAATCTGCTGGTCGAGCCGAATACCGAGGCGACAGTAGCGGTCGGATCTTCCGAGGCGGTCTGGCAGTTGAGGATGAAAGTCGAGCCGGTCCAGGATGCCCATGCGCCGGCCAATACCCTGTGGATGCATCTTGGGCTGGATCAGCGCACCGCCGAGGGTTGGGAGGAGTTGACCGATACCCTGCTGGGCGTTCCCGAAGGCGAATGGGCCACGCTCAGCGTCGTCGAGGGCGAGGCCGAAAGCACCCCTGAAACCGCGGCCGTTTTCCTTAGAGTGCGGGCAAGCCGGGTCGACACCCCCCAGACCTAGACGAAACCCAGCGCCGGTGCTGATGTCTTTCTGACATCCCGACCCCTAAACTTGCCGACCATGAACCGACTTGCCCGAGGGCGCTTGCCCTACCTGCTGATCTTTGTCGCCTGCGCCGGACTGCTGGGCTATGCCTACTATGCCGAGTTTGTCCTGGGGCTGGAGCCGTGCCCGCTGTGCATGCTGCAGCGCCTTGGTTTCATGATCATGGGGGCAACCGCGCTGGTCGCGGCCCTGCACGGGCCGAAGTCCTGGGGGCGCTGGCTGTACGCCATTCCTTTCCTGGGCGGCGCCGGGTGGGGTCTGGCCACCGCGGGTCGCCACGTCTGGCTGCAGAATCTGCCGGCCGACCAGGTCCCCGATTGCGGGCCGGGCCTGTATTTCATGCGCGAATTCGAGTTTCCGTTCAGCGAGATCGTGCGCGAGGCCTTCACCGGGGCCGGCGAGTGTGCCGAAATCGACTGGATTTTCCTGGGCTTGACGTTTCCGGGCTGGGCGCTGCTCTGGTATGTTGTTCTGACAGTGTTTATGCTGTGGGCCTCGATTGCCCGCTCCAAGACGGGATCAAACGCAGGATAGCGAAATGACTGAAGCACTCAAGACCATCACGCCGGCCAAGAACTGGGCGCCGGACTCCTGGCAACGCAAAAAGGCCGGCCAGCAGGCGACCTATCCCGACCCGAAGGCGCTGGATGGGGCGGTCTATCACCTGAGCCAGATGCCGCCGCTGGTGACCTCCTGGGAAATCCTGAGCCTCAAGGACCAGATCGCCGAGGCCCAGGCAGGCAAGCGGTTTTTCCTGCAGGGCGGTGATTGCGCCGAGGTATTCGGGGAGTGCGAGCCGTCGATCATCGCCAACCGGCTCAAGGTGCTGCTGCAGATGTCGCTGGTGCTGCTGCACGGGCTGGAAATGCCGGTGGTGCGGATCGGCCGATTCGCCGGGCAGTACGCCAAGCCGCGCTCGGAAGACACCGAAACCCGCGACGGGCTCACCCTGCCGAGCTATCGCGGCGATATCGTCAACTCGCCGGAATTCACGACCGAAGCCCGCATTCCGGACCCATCGCGGCTGCTGACCGCGTTTTCGTGCTCGGCGATGACCATGAATTTCGTCCGCGCCCTGGTCGACGGCGGCTTTGCCGACCTCCACCACCCGGAATACTGGGACCTGGGCTGGGTCGAGCACTCGCCGCTGGCCGACGAGTTCCACCGCATCGCCGACAGCATCGGCCAGTCGGTGCGGTTCATGGAAACCATTACCGGGCAGCAGCCCGGCAGCCTGCGTCGGGTGGATTTCTTTACCTCGCACGAGGCGCTGCACCTGCACTACGAGCAGGCCATGGCCCGGCGCGTCCCCCGGCAGTGGGGCTATTTCAACCTGTCGACGCATTTCCCGTGGATCGGCATGCGTACCGCCGAACTCGACGGTGCCCACGTCGAGCTGTTCCGCGGCCTGCGCAACCCGCTGGGCATCAAGATCGGCGCCGGCATGTCGAGCGACTGGCTCAAGGGCCTGCTGCGCACGCTGAACCCGGACAACGAGGCCGGCCGCATCGTCCTGATCCATCGCATGGGCGCCAACAAGGTCGGTGATCATCTGCCGCGCCTGATCGAGGCGGTCAAGGCAACCGGTTCACCGGTGCTGTGGGTCTGCGACCCCATGCACGGCAATACCGAGAAAACCGCCAGCGGCTACAAGACCCGGCGGTTTTCGAACATCCAGGCCGAGGTCGAACAGGCTTTCGACGTCCACGCGGCCTGCGGCTCGCGCCTGGGCGGAGTCCACCTGGAGCTGACCGGCGAGAACGTCACCGAATGCATCGGCGGTGCCCGCGAACTGGTCGAGCAGGACCTCCAGCGCTGCTACAAGACCACAGTCGACCCGCGCCTGAACTACGAGCAGGCCATCGAAATGGCGATGCTGGTGGTGCGCAAGCGGCGCAGTTTGGGGCAGTAACAGATGGTTTACGGGTTACGGTTTACGGGCTACGGTTCACGGAATGACTTGCACACGCAGCCATCCGTAACCCGTAACCCGTAACCCGTCAGAGCAACGCTTCCACCGCCGCACGTTCCTCGCGCAGTTCCTTGTCGGTGGCCTCCATCCGCGCGCGCGAAAATTCGTTGATTTCCAGTCCCTGCACGATCTTCCACTGACCGTCGCTGCAGGTGCACGGGAAGGAATAGATCACGCCCGGCTCGATGCCGTAGCTGCCGTCTGCCGGTACGGCCATGGAAACCCAGTCATCACCGTCGGTACCCAGCGCCCAGTCGCGAATGTGGTCGATGGCCGCCGATGCCGCCGAGGCGGCGCTGGAGGCGCCCCGGGCCTTGATGATGGCCGCCCCGCGCTGCTGCACGGTGGGGATGAAATCGTTTTCGTACCAGCCCTGGCCGATCAGGTCCAGCGCCGGCTTGCCGCCTACCAGGGTCTGGTGGACGTCCGGATACTGGGTCGAAGAGTGATTGCCCCAGATGGTCATCTGGCGAATCATGGTGTGATGGACATCGGTTTTTTCGGCCAGCTGGGCCAGCGCGCGGTTGTGGTCCAGCCGGGTCATCGCGGTGAAGTTTTCCGCCGGCAGGTCCGGGGCGTTGGCCTGGGCGATCAGGGCGTTGGTATTGGCCGGGTTGCCGACCACCAGCACCTTGACGTCCCGGCTGGCCACGGCGTTGAGCGCCTTGCCCTGCGGCCCGAAGATCTTGCCGTTTTCGCTCAGCAGGTCGGCCCGCTCCATGCCCGGCCCTCTCGGCCTGGCGCCGACCAGGATGGCGTAGTCGGTATCGGCGAAGCCTTCGTTCAGATCGGTGGTGGCGACCACGTCCTGAAGCAGCGGAAAGGCGGCGTCCTGGAGTTCCATGACCACGCCCCGAAGCATGTCCAGCGCCGGCGGAATCTCGATGAGCTGCAGGATGACCGGCTGGTTGGGGCCGAGCAGGTCGCCGGAGGCGATGCGAAAGCAGAGCTGGTAGCCGATCTGGCCGGCTGCGCCGGTGATGGCGATGCGCTTGGGTTGGGTCATGAGGGTTCTCCGCGAAAGTGGAAGGAAGATTCCGCCCAATTGTAGCGCGTCATCCGCCGCGGGTTGCCTCAGCCGGCCTCCAGCCAGTGCATGCTGAACAGGCCATCCGGGTCCTTCCAGGCCCGTATCGACTGCAGGCCTGCGCGCGCGGCCAGCGCCCGGAAGTCCTTGACCGAGTACTTGTGGCTGCTCTCGGTGTGGATGGTTTCACCGGCTTCGAACGAAAAGGAACGGCCGTCGACTTCGATGATCGAGGGCCGTTGGGCGACAAGATGCATCTCGATGCGGCACTCATCGGGGTTGAAGCGCGCTTGGTGGGCGAAGTCCTCGACAGCGATGCTGGCTTTCAGTTCGCGCCGCATGCGTTCGAGCAGGTTGAGGTTGAAAGCCGCGGTGATGCCCTCGGCGTCATCATAGGCCGCCACCAGCTGGCGCTCGGGCTTCATCAGGTCCACGCCGATCAGGATCGCGCCATCGCCACGCGCGATGCGCGCCATGCGCTGCAGGAATGCCAGCGCCTCGGCGTGGTCGAAGTTGCCGATGGTCGATCCGGGAAAATAGATCACTCTGCGTCGCGAAGGCGGTTCCAGGTTGAGCCGATCGGCGTCGATGTCCATCGTGTAATCGGCCTTGAGCGGCCGGATTTCGATGTCGGGAAATGCGCTTTCGAGGTCGCGTGCCGAGGCGGCCAGAGCGGAGGCCGAAATCTCGATCGGGGTGTAGGCGCGCGGGCGCTCCAGGGCCGCCAGCAGCTTGCGGGTCTTGACTCCGGCGCCTGAGCCGAACTCGATGACATGGGCATCAGCCCCGATCATCGCGCTGATTTCGCTCAAATGGGCTTCGTGCAGGGCCAGGTCCGCGCGCGTGACGTAGTATTCTGGACAGTCACAGATGGCCTCGAACAACTCCGAACCCCGGGCATCGTAGAAATACTTGCAGGGAAGATACTTCGGGCGCGCCGAGAGTCCTTCGAGAACGTCGCCGAGAAAATCTTCACGGCCGGGGCTGCGCGCCATCAGCCCGTGTCCCGGGCCAGCCGCAGACCGGAAAACTGCCAGCGATCGGCCGGATAGAAGAAGTTGCGGTAGGTGGGGCGCACATGTCCTGGCGGTGTCGCGCAACTGCCCCCGCGCAGCACCATCTGGTTGGCCATGAACTTGCCGTTGTACTCGCCCACGGCACCCGCGGCGGGGCGGAAACCCGGATACGAGGAGTAGCTCGAGGCGGTCCATTCCCAGACATCCCCGAACAGCTGGATCAGCCGTGCGTCGCCGTCGGCGCTGGCGGGGTGGTAGCGCTCGCTGTCGGCAAAGTGTCCCTGGACTGGCGCGCTCCGCGCCGCCAGCTCCCACTCGAACTCGGTCGGCAGGCGGGCTCCGGCCCATTGGGCAAACGCGAAAGCCTCGTAGAAACTGATGTGGCAGACCGGCTCGTGGGGATCCATCTCGCGCCAGCAGCCGAGAGTGTGCAGCATCCATTCCCGGTCGGTCTGCTGCCAGTACAGCGGCGCCTCGATCCCGTTTTCCTGGACCCAGGCCCAGCCGTCGGCGAGCCAGAGTTCCGGGCGGGCATAGCCGCCATCGGCCATGAATTGTTCAAACTCGCCGCAGGTGACCGGTCGCCGGGCCAGCTGGAAATCGCGCAACATGACCTCGTGGCGCGGCGTCTCGTTGTCGAAGGCAAAGGTCTTGCCCTCGTGGCCGACCGTGATGACGCCGCCGCTGAAGTCCACCCATCCCGGTTCGGCCGCCGGCCCCCGCGGTTCGGGCCGGCTCGTCCAGGCCGGAGCCAGCGGATTGAAACTCAGCGCATGCTTGAAGTCGGTCACCATCAGTTCCTGGTGCTGCTGTTCGTGATTCAGGCCGAGCACGATCGTGGCGGCCAGTTCCGGAAGCCGGTTCGCCGGCGCCGACTCGAGCAGGCGGATGACGGCATCATCGACCTGTTCCCGGTAGCGGTCGACCTCGTCGCTGTCGGGCCGCGACATCAGGCCGCGGTGGGGTCGGGGAAATTGCTCGCCGATCCCGTTGTAATAGGAGTTGAACAGGTAGGCGTAGTGCTCGTTGACCGGTTGATATCCGGGATCAAGGGGCTTGAGCAAAAAGGTCTCGAAAAACCACGTGGTGTGCGCCCGGTGCCATTTCAGGGGACTGGCGTCGGCCATGGACTGAAGATTCTGGTCTTCCGGGCTCAGGCCGGCCACCATGCGATCGGTGGTCTGGCGAACCTGGCAGAACTGCCGGACCAGGTGCTCCGGGTCACTGCGACCGGGGACGATGGTGTTGAAGTCCAGTGGGGTGGAGCCAGCTGATTGGAAGAGCGGGCGGACACTGCTCATGGAAAATCCAGGGGATGTGGGTCGGGGCAACTGCCTGTTGCGCCGTTATTCTGGCACAGCCGAATGAACATTTCTCGACAGACCGGGAGATCAGTCAATGCCGTATTTCTTGAGTTTGTAGCGCAGCGACCGAAAGGTGATGCCGAGCTGGCGAGCGGCCTCAGTCTTGTTGTAGCGGGCCTCCTTCAACGCATGCTCCAGAATCTGTCTCTCCACGTCTTCGATGTAGTCGTCGAGACTGCGGTCGTCCGGACGCACCGGCGCGACCGCGTCGCCCTGCGGGCTTTCGTCCATGCTCAGGTCACGGGAGTGGATGGTTTGCCCGTCGGCCAGCGTGATCGCCCGCTGCAGGATATTGATCAGTTCACGGACGTTGCCGGAGAAGGTATGCCCGGTCAGGCTTGCCACGGCATCGCTGTGGAGTTCGCGCGCGGGTTCTCCCCACTGTTCGGCGATCGAGTCGAGAAAATGCCGGGCGAGCAGAACGATGTCCTCCGGCCGCTCGCTGAGCGTGGGCATGTGCAGTTCGATGACGTTGAGACGGTAGTAGAGATCGTGACGAAAATCACCGGCCTCGACCAGCGGCCTGAGGGCCTTGTGGCTGGCTGACAGGATGCGTACGTCAATGCGCTGCTCGCTGCGCCCGCCGATCGGGCGAACGGTTTTTTCCTGGATGACGCGCAAAAGCTTGACCTGCATGTTGAGCGGCAGGTCGGCGACTTCGTCGAGGAACAGCGTGCCGCCGTTGGCGGCTTCGAACAGACCCTCCTTGTCGGAGTCGGCGCCGGTGAAACTACCGCGGACGTGCCCGAAGAATTCGCTTTCCATCAGTTCCGAGGGGATGGCGCCGCAGTTGACGGCGACGAAGGGCTGTTCGGCGCGCGGACCCAGATCATGGATCAGTCGGGCGGCCAGTTCCTTGCCGGTGCCGGACGCGCCGGTGATCATGACCGGAGCCTGGGAGCGGGCCAGCTTGCTGATGGTGCGCCGGACCTTCTGAATGGCCTCGGAGGTGCCGATGAGTCGTTCCGTAAGCAGTCGGGTCTCACGGTCGCTGACCGGTGTTCGATCCGACTCGGTCAGGCCGGGTTTTTTCCCCTCCACGGCGGTCGCTGCCGCCGCGGCGGTTCGTTCGAGGTCATCCTGGTGAATCTGCAGCGCAGAGCGGACCAGCCCGCGCAGCGCTTCCAGGTCGACCGGCTTGGAAACGAAGTCGAAGGCACCGTACTTCAGGGCGGTAACGGCATCTTCGACCTTGCCGTAGGCGGTGATCATGGCGACCGGAAGATCCGGATGATCCCGGCTGATTTCCTTGATCAGGCTCAGGCCGTTGCCGTCGGGCAGGCGCATGTCGGTCAGACAAAGCGCGAACGGGCCACTGCCCGCGAGCAGGCGACGAGCCGAAGACAGATCTTCGGCGGTCTCCACCACCAGTCCCATGCGGCTGAGCGTGATATCGAGCAGTTCGCGCAGGTCCGGCTCGTCATCGACGATCAGGGCGCGCGGTGGGGGTGCAAAAGAATCGGTATTCATGATGGTATCGATGAGACCTCAGGCGTTGTCGATCTTTGGTTTGCTGATGTCGGAGCGGCGCAGCAGGATGCGGAAACAGGCGCCGGCGGTCGCGATCTGGACGTACTCCAGCGGCGCCTGGTTGGCGTCGCACAGCTGCCGAGCCAGGTAGAGCCCCAGTCCGGAACCCTGGTTGTGGGTAGTGAAAAAGGGTTCGAACACCTGCGAGCGCTTGTCCAGCGGAATGCCCGGACCGTCGTCGATGATATCCAGCGCGACCTCGCGCTGTCCGCGAATCGGACTGACCCGCACGGTAATGACGGGTCGCTTGTCGCCTGTCGTGGCATGCTTGAGCGAGTTCTCCATCAGATTCCAGACAGCCTGGTGCAGTTGCCCGGGATCGATCAGGACGATGATCGACGCCGACGGCAGCTCCAGCCGCAGATTGGTTTCCGTCAGGCCATGGTAATCGAGGAAATCCCTGGCGATGTTGCGCGTCCAGGTCACCAGGTTGACGGATTCGATCCGCGCCCGCTCCCTGCGAGAGAGTTTCAGGACGCTCTCGACGATGTCGTTCATCCTCGCGCTGTGGTCCAGAATCATTCGGACCAGCTTGCGGTCCATGTCGGGCAGACTGTCGGATTCTCCCAGCAGCTGGGCTGCGTGGCTGAGCGCGCCCAGCGGGTTGCGAATCTCGTGGGCGATGCTGGCCGAAAGCCGGGCCAGCGACTCCTGGGCGAGGTCGCGCGCGCGCCGGCTGACCACCGAGGTGTCTTCCAGGAAAATCAGCGTGGCCGGACGGTTCAGCCCCGGCATGTCCATCATTCTTGGCACCACGGCGACCTGGGTGGCCTGCAGGAGCAAACCTTCGTCGACGATTTCACCGCTCGTTCGCCATTTCTGCAGGCGCTGGTATATGGCCGGGGCGACGGCCTTCAGGCTGCGTTCGCGTACCGGCGGATTGCCCAGCAGGTACTGTGCCGATTCGTTCATCTGCCGAATCTGGTCCTTTTCATCGACCACCATCACGCCGGAGCGCATGCGGTGAATGATCAGCTCGTTGACCCGCTCGAGGTTGGCAAGGTCGTTGCCCCGGCGCTCGGCCAGCAACTGGTACTTGCGGCCCCAGTTGCCGAGCAACGCCGAAGCCAGCGCGATGACGAACGTGGCGACGCCGTAGAGCGCGGACTGTATGCCCGGCGCGCCGGCGAATTGTCCGCCCGTGGCCAGCAGGGTGTCGACGATCAGGCCGATGGTGACCAGCGCGGCGAACAGCAGCGTGGTCCGGATCGGCAGCAGGAGTCCGGCAATGCCGATGCTGAAAAGCAACAGGATGGCCAACCCGCTTTCCAGGCCGCCGAAGCAGTGCAGGATGACACCGACCAGCAAAAGATCGGTCGCCAGCGAGAACGAAGCCAGCTCGGACGGATGAATCTTGCGGCGCAGGTGGAGGACCAGGAAAATCAGCGCCGCACCGGTATAGGTCAGCGCCGCGGCCTGGGCCAGAAAGGTCTTGTAGCCGGGCGGCAGTGTTTCGATCAGGGGGCTGAACACGACGACCATCAGCGCCGGCGCAACCACCATGCGGAAGCCGTTGAGATAGTGCAGCGCCCGACGAGTGAGGTTTTCGTCAGCCGCCGTTGCCATCTTTACTGCCACTGGCTTCTATCCCCCGGGTTGGGCAATCGGCTGGTTGGATCTGCACAGCCTTCGCCGAAGTATAGCGCCCGTGTGGTTGATAATCAGCCCTGCGGCATTACAATAGCCAGCTCGGTGCTTCTTTCCCGTTTCACTCCAAGGATCAAACATGAATTTTCACGAGTATCAGGCCAAGGCGCTGTTCGCCGAGTATGGCATTCCGGTGCCCCGCGGTGAACTGGCCACCACCGCCGATGAGGCCGTCGAGGCGGCTCGCCAGGTCGGCGGCGAAAGCTGGGTGGTCAAGGCCCAGGTTCATGCCGGCGGGCGCGGCAAGGCTGGCGGGGTCAAGCTGGTCAACTCGCTAGACGAAGTGCGCAGCGAGGCCGAGCGCATGCTGGGCATGAGGATCGAGACCTACCAGACCGGCGGCCTGGCGCTGCCGGTCGACAGCGTGCTGATTGCCGAAGCCACCGAAATCAAGCAGGAACTCTATCTCGGCGCGCTCGTGGATCGCGCGCACAAGGCGGTTGTCTTCATGGGCTCGGCCGCCGGCGGGGTCGATATCGAGCAGGTCGCCGCCGAGACACCGGACAAGATCGTCACCGCGGTGGTCGATACCGCTGCCGGCTTCATGCCCTACCAGGCCCGTCAGATCGGCTTTGCGATGGGGCTGAGCCCCAAGCAGGTCGGTCAGCTGACCAGGATCATGGCCGGCCTGTACCGGCTGTTCATGGAAAAAGACATCAGCCTGATCGAGGTCAATCCCCTGATCATCGACGATAAAGGCGACCTGAGCGCGCTCGACGCCAAGCTCAACGCCGACGACAATGCGCTGTTCCGCCATCCCGACCTGGCCGAAATGCGCGACGAGGCCCAGGAAGATCCCACCGAACTGGCGGCCAGCAAGCATGATCTGAACTACGTCACCCTGGACGGCAATATCGCCTGCATGGTCAACGGCGCGGGTCTGGCCATGGCGACCATGGACGTGGTCAAGCTCGCCGGCGGCGAGCCGGCCAACTTCCTCGACGTCGGTGGCGGCACCAATGCCGAGCGGGTCAAGGAAGCCTTCAAGCTGATCCTGTCCGACGACAAGGTCAGGGCCATCCTGGTCAACATCTTCGGCGGCATCGTGCGCTGCGACCTGATTGCCGAGGGCATCATCAACGCGGTCGCCGAGATCGACGTCAACGTACCGGTGGTGGTGCGCCTGGAAGGCACCAACGTCGACGAAGGCAAGAAACTGCTGGCCGAGAGCGATTTTTCCATCATCCCGGCCGATGATCTCAACGACGGTGCACGCAAGGCCGTCGAAGCCGCAGCCGCCTGAAGGGATTCCAAGTCAATGAGCGTACTCATCAACAAAGACACCAAGGTCATCACCCAGGGCTTCACTGGAGCCCAGGGCACGTTCCACTCCGAGCAGGCGATTGCCTACGGCACCCAGCTGGTCGGGGGCGTGACGCCGGGCAAGGGCGGGCAGCAGCACCTGGAGCGGCCGGTTTTCGACACGGTCGAGCAGGCGGTCGACGCAACCGGCGCCGACGCCTCGATGATTTTCGTGCCGCCACCGTTCGCGGCCGACGCGATTCTCGAAGCGGCCGATGCCGGCATTCGGGTCATCGTGTGCATCACCGAAGGCATTCCCGTGCTCGACATGATGAAAGTCAAGGCCGCGCTGGGTGCTTACGACGACGTCACCCTGATCGGCCCGAACTGCCCCGGCATCATCACCCCGGGCGAGTGCAAGATCGGCATCATGCCGGGCCGCATCCACAAGCCGGGCAAGGTCGGGATCGTGTCGCGCTCCGGCACCCTGACCTACGAGGCGGTCTTCCAGACCACCAATGCCGGCCTCGGCCAGACGACCTGTATCGGCATCGGCGGTGATCCCATCCACGGCATGAGTTTCGTCGACTGCCTGTCGCTGTTCGAGCAAGACGATGCCACCGAAGGCATGATCATGGTCGGCGAGATCGGCGGCTCGGCCGAAGAGGACGCCGCCGAGTTCATCGCCGATCACGTGACCAAGCCGGTGGTCGGCTACATCGCCGGCGTCACGGCACCCCCGGGCAAGCGCATGGGCCATGCCGGCGCCATCATCTCCGGCGGCAAGGGCACGGCCGAAGCCAAGTACGCAGCGCTCGAAGAAGCCGGCGTGACGACGGTTCGGTCGCCGGTCGAGCTGGGTGCGGCGATTGCGGATCGGTTGGGGTGAAGGGACCAGGGACCAGGGAC
>JAWLFD010000281.1:0-2841 GCA_041685745.1 Wenzhouxiangella sp. | reverse complement strand
GATTTCGGAAACCGAGCGGGTGGCGCTGGAAGCCGGCACCGTGGGTTTCGAGGGCGAACTGTTCACCGGCCGACCGCGCTGGCAGCGCCTGATCAAGAAACCGCTGCATGAACTCACCGTCGAAGAACAGGCGTTCCTGGACGGCCCGGTCGAAGAACTGTGCGACATGACCGACGAATGGGAGGTCAGCCACTACCGCGCCGACCTGCCCGAAAAGGTCTGGGAGCACCTCAAAAAGCACGGTTTCTTCGGCATGATCATCCCCAAGGAATACGGCGGACTGGGCTTTTCCGCCGTCGCCCACCGGGCGGTGCTGGAAAAAGTCGCCGGGGTCAGCTCGACCCTGGGCTCGGTGATCGCCGTACCCAACTCGCTGGGCCCGGCCGAACTGCTGCTGCACTACGGCACCAAGGCGCAGAAGGATCATTACCTGCCGCGCCTGGCCGACGGCCGCGAAATCCCCTGTTTCGGCCTGACCAGCACCACCGCCGGCTCCGATGCCACCTCGATTTCAGACTACGGCGTGGTCTGCAAGGGCAAATTCAAGGGCAAGGAAACGCTCGGCATCCGCCTGAACTTCGAGAAGCGCTACATCACCCTGGCGCCCGTGGCCACCGTGGTCGGACTGGCTTTCCGACTCTACGACCCCGACGGCCTGCTCGGCGAGACCGAAGACATCGGCATCACCCTGGCGCTGCTGCCGCGCGAGACCCACGGCATGGAGATCGGCCGGCGTCACTTCCCGCTCAACAACCCGTTTCCCAACGGCCCGATCATCGGCAAGGACGTGTTCATTCCGCTCGACTACCTGCTCGGCGGCACCGAGTACGCCGGCCAGGGCTGGCGCATGCTGGTCGAGTCGCTGTCGGTCGGACGGGCCATCTCGCTGCCCTCCTCGGCCACCGGCGGCGCCAAGACCGCCGCCCTGGCCACCGGCGCCTACGCCCGCATCCGCAAGCAGTTCAACATGCCGATCGGTCGCTTCGAGGGCGTAGAAGAAGCGCTGGCCCGGATCGGCGGCTATACCTACGCAATGAGCGCGCTCAGCCGCCAGACCGCCTCGGCGGTCGACGACGGCGAAAAACCGTCCGTGCCCGGCGCGATCGCCAAGTACTGGGCCACCGAAATGAGCCGCGACGTGCTCTCCGACGCCATGGACGTCCACGGCGGCAAGGGCATCATCCTGGGTCCGAAGAACTACCTGGGCCGCGGCTGGCAGGGCGCGCCGATCTGGATCACGGTCGAGGGCGCCAATATCCTGACCCGCTCGATGATGATCTTCGGCCAGGGCGCGATCCGCTGCCATCCCTACGTGCTCAAGGAGCTCGAGGCGCTGCAGATCGAAGACGAAGCCGAGCGCCTCAGGACCTTCGATAAGCTGCTGTTCGGCCACGTCGGCCACAGCATCTCGTGTGCGGTACGCTCGATGGTGCTCGGCTTCGGCGCCGGTCGCTTCGCCGCCGTGCCGGGCGATCGCAAGACGCGCAAGTACTACCGCAAGCTCAGCCGCTATTCGGCCTCGTTCGCTTTCCTGGCCGATATCGCCATGCTGACGTACGGCGGCAAGCTCAAGCAGAAAGAAAAGATCTCCGCGCGGCTCGGCGACGCCCTCAGCCAGCTCTACATCTGCTCGGCCATGCTGCGCCGCTTCGAGCAGGAAGGCCGCCCGGCGGCCGATCAGCCGATCATGGCCTGGGCATTCCACGATGCCATCCACAAGACCCAGGGCGCCCTGGCCGGAGTGATCGACAACTATCCCTTCGCCTGGGTGCGGCCGTTTCTGCGCCTGCTGGTGTTCCCGGTCGGGCGCTCCGAGCGCACCCCCAACGATCGTCTGGGCCACAAGGTCGCCGCCCTGCTGCTGTCGCCCTCCGAGACCCGCGATCGCCTGACCCGCGGCGTGTACCGGTCCGACCGCACCGGCTTCCCGATCGGCGTGATGGAGAAACTGCTGCCGCAGGTCATCGCGGCCGAACCGGTCGAGCGCAAGTTGCTCAAGGCGCTGCGCGCGGGCCTGATCGGCGGCTACACCTTCGAGGAACAGATTGCCCAGGCGCTGGAAAAGCAGGTGATTTCGGAGCAGGATGCCGCCCTGCTGCTGGACGTGCGCGAGCGCAGTCTCGAGATTGTCTCGGTCGACGACTTCGACCATGCCGAACTGCAGGCGGGCCTGACCCCGGCCGGCGATGCCGCCCGCGGCGAACGGCGCAAGGCCGCCTGAGCTATACTCATTTCCGATCCCGGTCAGCCGACCAGGGTCAACGTGTACAGGTGTCCCGGCCGTCATGGCCGGGGTGAAACGGGAAACCGGTGAATAGTCCGGTACTGCCCCCGCAACTGTAATCGGCGCCGAAGAAATCCATCGGCGCGGCTCCGACAGCAACCACTCTGGCGACAGGGGAAGGGTCGGGCCCGGGAACTCAGCCAGCGCTGAATGCCCGCCGAAAGTCAGGAGACCGGCCTGTGCTTTTTTGATCGACCGGGTTGCGGCGGGCAACCGGGAGTGTTTCGGTCGCCTGCCGTCCTTCGGTCCGGGCTGCCCGGCTCCCATGCTCGCTTCCGCACCCGGATCAACTGCGCGGGTGAGCGCGAGGAGCCTTGAAAATGTCTGTTTGTCGTATGGCCGGCCTGTCTGCGGCCGCTATCCTGTGTTTTTTCCTTTCCCCGCCGGCCGCCGCCGCGTCGGCCGATGACACCATCGTCGTGACCGCGGCCCGGTCCGATCAGCCGCTGGACCAGGCCCTGGCCCGGACCAGCGTGATCACCCGCGACGACATCGAGCTGGCCCAGGCCCCTGACGTGCTCGAACTGCTGCGTCAACAGGCCGGCGTGGACATCAAC
>JAWLFD010000055.1:0-11761 GCA_041685745.1 Wenzhouxiangella sp. | reverse complement strand
AGCGACATCTTGGCCTTGATCTCGCGCGCCTCGAAGCCGGGGCTGTCGGTCTCGACGATGAAGCCCTGGATACCGTCTTCGGTGCGCGCCCAGACGATGGCGATCTGCGCAAGATTACCGTTGGTGATCCACATCTTGGCGCCGTTGATGACCCAGTCGTCGCCGTCGCGGCGGGCGTGGGTCTTCATGTTCGACGGGTCGGAGCCGCCGTGGGGTTCGGTCAGGCCGAAACAGCCGATCACCTTGCCGGCGGCCATGTCGGGCAGCCAGCGTTGTTTCTGTTCTTCGGAGCCGAAGGCGTGGATCGGGTACATGCACAGCGAGGACTGGACCGACACGAAGCTGCGCAGGCCGGAATCGCCGCGCTCGAGTTCCTGGCAGATCAGCCCGTAGCTGACCGCGTTCAGTCCGGCGCAGCCGTACCCCTCCAGGCTGGAGCCGAGCAGGCCCATCTCGGCGATGTCCGGCACCAGCTCGGCCGGGAAACGACCCTCGTCGAAACATTCCGCCATCAGCGGCAGGGCCTTGTCATCGACTAAGCGAGCGACGCTGTCGCGAATCATTCTTTCTTCGTCGGTCAGTTGATCGTCGATATCGAACAGATCGGTCGGACTGAGCTTGCGCATGGTGATTACCTGAAAGTTGTCCTGTCTGTCGTGCATTCTACGGAACCCGCCCGTTTCCCACGTTGATGTTCGTGCCCGAAACGCGTCTGTCGCTTCGTCAGCATCCCGTCGGGATGGCTGGCTATAATACGCCGTCTTCCGATCTTTCCGACTGTGTACGCCAAGATGCTCAAAAAAACGCTACTCGCAGCTCTGACGGCAAGCGCGCTGGTCGCTGTTGCGCATGCCGAGGAAGGGGATCCCGACGAGGGCCGCATGATCGCCTTCACCTGTCTCGGCTGTCACGGCATTCCTTTTCAGACCAACGTCTACCCGACCTATTTCGTCCCGCGCATCAAGGGCCAGACCGCCGGCTACATCGAGTCGGCGTTGCGTTCCTATCGCGAGGGATCGCGGCGACACGCCACCATGCAGGCCCAGGCCAATACCCTCAGCGATGAGGACATCCGCAACGTGGCCGCCTACTTCGCCAGCTTCGGGGAGGATCGCTCATGAAGACCATGCCCGGTATTGCCCTGGTGGCGCTTGGCTTGATCATCGCCAGCCCCGCACTGGCGGACGACCCTGCCCGCGGCCAGGAACTTTCCCAGGTCTGCCAGAGCTGTCACGGCGAAAACGGCAATCTCGCCCTGCAGGACGACTACCCGCTCATCGGCGGTCAGCATTTCGACTACCTGGTCCATGCCCTGCGCGCCTACCGCTCCGGTGATCGCGACAACGCCATCATGGCCGGCTTCGCGCGCGATCTGTCCGACCAGGACATCCGCGACCTGGCGGCCTGGTATTCGCGCCAGGACGGCGAACTCGAGCCCTGAACGGGACCGAGCCGCCCGGCCGGCGAATCAGGCCGCGTAGTAGGGGTTTTCGCCCTGGCTGTGGTCGGTGGAATCGACCACGTTGCGGATTTCGGGCAGTTCCTGCTTCATCGTGGTTTCCACCCCGTTTTTGAGGGTGACATCGATCATGCCGCAACCCTGGCAACCGCCGCCGAATTTCAGCACGACGTCGTTCTCCGAGGTGATCTCGACCAGCGAGACGAGACCGCCGTGGGAGGCGACCATGGGGTTGATGCGCGCCTCCAGCACCCAGTTGACCCGTTCGGTCAGCGGCGCATCGTCGGATGGACGCTCGCCCTTCAGGCCCGGCGCCCGGATGGTGAGTTCCCCGCCCATGGCGTTGCGTTCGAAATCGATCATCGCGTCCTGCAGGGCCGGCAGGCTGTTGACCTCGATGAACAGCGTGAACTGGCCGCAGTCGAACGGCTCGTCAGTCTCGCTTTCCTTGCCGGCAGGACAGTAGGCCAGTTCGACCTCCGCTGTGGGCGATCCGGGCCGGTGAATGCAGATGCGCAGGTTGGTGCCTTCCGGCTGCTGCTCCAGAAGCGAGGAAAAATAATCGCGCGCGGCGGGTGTAATCGTGACCATGCTGAAAACCTGTGGGAGAAATGCCAGTTTGAGTAGATGATGCCGTCGGCTCAGGCAACTTTCAACCGTTGCGCCAGCCACGGCAGCGAGTGATCGTAACGCCAGTCGATGCCCGAATGGGTGCCGTCGAACTCCTCGAAATGGTGCGCGATCCCGGCCCCGTCGAGGCGGGCGTGCAACTCGCGCGTGCCGTAGTGGATGAAATACTGATCGCGCCGACCGGCGTCGATCCACAACCCCGCCAGCCGGGCCAGCGCGTCGCTGCACTCGGCCACGCAGCGCACCGGGTCGAAGGCCAGCCAGCGCGCCCACACCGCCTCATCGAGCGCGCAGGTCTCGAGGTCGAACGGCAGGGCCAGACCCATCGGCCGCCCGGGGCTCGGCGAGTAGCTGGCCGCCAGACACAGGGTCATCAGGGCATGAAAATCGGCCCCGCCGGGACGCGACTTGCGCCAGAAAGCGCGCACGAAAGCCGGCAGGTCGCGATCGTAGCGGTCCAGCACGTCGCAACACGCCGGAAAATCGCGCGGATAGACCCGATCGAAGCCGCAGTCGCCGGCGTGGCTGGCCGCGGCGGCAAAATGGCCGGGCCGATGCATGACCAGGTGCAGCGCACCGAAGCCACCGGAGGATTTGCCGAACACCGCCCGTCCGGCCGGCTCGGCCACCGTGCGGTAGCGCCGATCCAGCGCCGGAAGCAGTTCGTCGAGCAGATAGTCGGCGTAGCGGCCGATGGCCGGCGAGTTGACGTACTGGTTGCCGCCCAGGCTGGTATAGCAGTCGGGGAAAAGAACGACCACCGGCGGCATGGCGCCGCTGCCGATCAAACGGTCCAACCGCTCGGGCAGCGATTCGCCGTGATTGCGCCAGCCCACCTGCCCCGGTCCGGCATTGGTGTAGGCGGCCAGCGAGACCAGCACCGGGTAGCGGCGATCGTCGCGGTCATGGCCGGCCGGCAGGTACACCGGGTGACGCCGGGCCACGGGATCACCCAGCGGATTGTCGCGCAGGACCCGGGACTCGTGTTCCATCCATTCGACCCGGCCCGCGGCCGCCGCCGGCGCGGGTCGCAGGCTGTCCGATTCCGATCCAGACACCAGACGCCCTTCGATCAGGCCGCGCCGGAACGATAGTTCAGCGGCACGACCTTGACCGGACGCGGCGGCACCCGGCCGATTTCGGGAACCAGTTCCAGCAGGATATTGCGCAGCTGACCGGTGTCGTACTGCTGCACCGCGCGCTCGCCGACGCCGATCAGGGAGACCAGGCCGTCGAGATTCTCGCGCGAGGCCTGGGTCAGGAAAATCTTCTCGTGGCCGGTCTTGGCATAGGACTCGTGTTCGTGGAAGAGTTCCTCGAACAGCTTCTCACCCGGACGCAGACCGGTGTAGACGATCTCGATGTCGCGCCCGGGCTCCTTGCCGGCCAGCCGGATCAGCTGTTCGGCCAGGTAGCTGATGCGCACCGGCTCGCCCATGTCGAGCACGAACACCTCGCCGCCGCGCCCCAGCACACCGGCCTGGAGGATCAGCTGCCCGGCCTCGGCGATGGTCATGAAATAGCGCGTGATCTCCGGATGCGTCACCGTGACCGGCCCGCCGTTGCGGATCTGCTCGTTGAACAGCGGCACGACCGAGCCGGTCGAGTTGAGCACGTTGCCGAAACGAACCGTGATGAAACGCGTGTCCGAGCACCGGTTGACGTGCTGGCAGTAGAGTTCCGCCACGCGCTTGGTCGCGCCCATCACGTTGGCCGGGTTGACCGCCTTGTCGGTGGAAATCAGGACAAAGATATCGACCCCGTAGCGATCGGCGGCGTCGGCCACGCGTCGTGTTCCGATCACGTTGTTGCGAAAGGCCTCGCGAATCTGGGTCTGCAGCATCGGCAGATGCTTGTAGGCCGCGGCATGGAAAACGACCTCGGGACGCGAGCGCTGCATCACCGTATCGATGGTCGCCGGGTCGCAGACGTCGCCGAGCACCGACTCGACCACCAGGTCCCGGAATTCGCTGCGCAAGCGATAGTCGACCCGATAGAGGTTGTATTCGCTGTTGTCGAGGACCACCAGGCCGGCCGGATCGAGCCGGGCGATCTGGCGGCACAGCTCGGCGCCGATCGAGCCGCCGCCGCCGGTGACCAGGACCCGCTTGCCGGTCAGGCCGGCGCGAATCGCGTCCCAGTCCAGGGAGACCGGATCGCGTCCGAGCAGGTCGTCGATGGCGACCGGCTTGAGGTCGTCGAATCGGGTGATGCTCGCGCCCAGTTCCTTGAGCGTCGGCAAGGTCTTGAAATCGACGTCGGCCTGCTCGCAGATCTGCACGATCCGCTGCATCTGCTGGTTGCTGGCCGATGGAATCGCGATCACGGCCTGGTCGATCATGGCCTCGCGCACGACCTGCGGCAGGCGCGAAATCCTGCCCAGCACCGGCACGCCGTCGATCTCGGCCTGGCGCAGGCGCGCGCTGTCGTCGAGAAACCCGACCACATCGTGGCCGCCGCGCCGTTTGAGCTCCTTGAGCAGCAGCCGACCGGACTGGCCCGCGCCCAGGATGATGGTCCGCCGGGTGACGCGCCGCTGGCGCACCTCGGACCGCATGTCCTTGAGGATGCGGTAGAAAAGCCGCGGCAAGCCGAGCAGCGAGGCCAGCAGCACGGGAAAGACCCACACCATCAGAACCATCAGCTCCACCGGCGCCGACAACACCAGCAGCACCAGCGCACCCGATGCCGCGCCGAGCACGGCAGCGCGCATCAGGTTGCCCAGATCGGGCAGGCTGGCAAAACGCCAGACCCCGCGATACAGGCCGGCTCGCCACTGCAGAAACCCCTGCAGAATGAGGATCAGGTTGACTTCCAGCGCGATCTGCTGCCAGGCCGGGCCGCCGGCATCGATCAGCCACCCGGTGGCTGTGCGGGCCAGGACCCAGGCCGCCGATATCATCAGCAGATCGTGGACGACGACCAGGGCGCGAAGGTTGAAAACCGATTTGCGTTTTCCCACCTTGCCGGTCATCGCGAGAATCTCTCCTTTGTCGCAGTCGCTTGCACAACGCCCCAGGCGACAGCCAGCACAGCGATCAATCCAAGCGCAAGCACCATCTCCCGGGCCGGAAACCGGATCGCCAGCAGCAGAACCGGCAAGACCACCAGCGCGTTGACCAGCGCGTAGAGCATCAGCACCCGGGCGTGGCTCCAGCCACCGGCGATCAGCACCTGATAGGCGTGCTCGCGGTGGGCAGTATACCATCGGGCCCCGCGCACCACCCGGCGCACCAGCGTGGCCGTCGCGTCGACCACGAACAGCGAGCACACGATCAGGCTCAGCCAGATGCTGACCCCGCCGTGCGCGGCGCCGCCCAGGGCCAGCAGGGCAATCAGTCCGCCGACGCTGACCGAACCGGTATCGCCCATGAACAGGCGCGCCGGCGGATGGTTCCACCACAGGAAGCCCAGGCACGCCCCGGCCAGCACAAACCCGGTCAGCGCCAGGGTCTGCAACCCGCTTTCCGACAGCAGCAAGCCCAGCGCCAGGCCCGACCACGCGCCCTGCATGGCGGCCAGGCCGTCCGAGCCGTCCATGAAGTTGTGCAGGTTGATCAGCCACACGACCGCGACCACGCCGAGCAGCGACCACAGCCAGGGCCAGGCCAGCGCCGCATCAGCCACCGTGACGGTGGTCACCGGACCGACGACAACCAGCATCAGCAGGGCAATCGAAGCCTGGCACAGCAGACGGACGCGCACCGGCAGGTCGCGCACGTCGTCAGCCCAGCCCAGCGCGGCCAGGGCGGCGACCAGCAACAGCACCGGCCCGACATCGTCGGCCCGTCCCGCGCCCAGGACCAGGGCGATCCCGAACCCGCCGGCCATCGCCAGACCGCCGCCCCGGGGGGTGGGCCGATGGTGACTGCGCCGCTGCCCCGGCCGATCGACGAGCTCGCGGGCCAGCAGCCAGGAGCGCAGCGGCCAGGCCAGCACCGCGGTCGCCGCAGCGGCCGCGACCAGCGGCCATCCGGGGTCGATCGTCATCACTCTCCCAGCACGCCGCGAATCACCCGGGTCGAGTCCCAGCTGCGGCAGCTCGGACACATCCAGTGGTGCGCGGTGCCGCTGAATCCGCACTGCTGGCAACGATAGATCGGCTGGCCCTCCATCAGGCGCTGCATCAGATCCCGGATCAGGTCGGGCCCGACTTCGTCCAGGCCCAGATCGTGAGAACTCAGCAACTCCATCAGGTACTCCAGACCGCGAACGGTCGAGCGCTGCTGCAGCGCCTGCAGCAGAAGATCGGCCGCCCGCGCGGGGTCGGTCTCGGCGGTCAGCCGCGCGAGCAGCAGCGCGGGTGCGTTGAGATCTCCGCGCCGGGAGCCGATCGCAAGCCAGTCCTTGAGCTGCTCGATCTCATCGATTCGGCGATGGCAGTCGATCAGCGCGTTCGAGCAGCCCACCAGCAGGTCCGGATCGAGTTCGCAGGCCTCGCGGTAGCGCTCCGCTGCCAGGGCCGGCTGGCCCTCGCGTTCGGCGATGCCGGCCTCGATCAGCCGGGCGCGCGCGTTACCGGGCTGGTAGCGTCGGGCCTGGCGCAGATTCTGGGTTGCCGCCTGCAGGTCTGCTTCGGCCAGGGCCTCGTCGGCCAGTTCGCAGTAGAGCTGGGCGATCAGCCCGGAATCCGAACCGCCGTCGACCAGTTCCAGACGCTGCGCCTGCTCCACGGCCTTGGCCCAGTCCTTTTCCTGCTGGTAGATGTCGAGCAGATGGCGCCGCGCCCGGGTCGCCATCTGCTCGCTGTCGGTGAGTTCCAGGAACAGGCTTTCGGCCCGGTCCAGCAGGCCGGCGCGCATGTAGTCCATGGCCAGTTCGAACAGCACCCGTTCGCGCTGGTCCTCGTCCAGGTTCGGCCGCGAGATGATGTGCTTGTGGTAGCGGATCGCCTTGTCCATCTCCCCGCGCCGGCGAAACAGGGTGCCCAGGGCAAGATGCGTGTCGACCGTGTCCCGGTTGACTTCGGCCAGCTTGAGAAATTCCTCGATGGCCTTGTCCGACTCCTCGTTGAGGAGGTAGTTGAGACCACGGAAATACTGGCTGGAAAGAACCGACCTGCGCCGGCTGCGGCGCTTCTTGTGCCCCTGTCCGGCGAGCCAGCCGCTGAACGCTGCCAGCGGCAGCAGGAAAAACAGCAGTGCCAGTTCAGTCATCGCGGACCGGCAGGCCGGCCGCTTTCCCCTTGCCGCGACCGGCAGCCCGTCGTCGCACGCGCGCCGGCAGATCGAACATCAGCCAGAACAACAGCAGGCCGCAGACGGTTCCGGCGGCGAACACGATCAGCACCAGACCGCCCAGCGGCAGCGCCGGCTCGATCAGCCCCAGATCGAGCGCCACGGGATCGGGGTTGAGCACGCCGATGGCCAGCCCCAGACCGGCGGCGAGAACGATGGCCAACAAGAGCAACCAGCGATACATGGCCTGACCCGATCAGCTCCCGCGCCGGTTGACGCGTTCGCGCAGTTCCTTGCCGGGCTTGAAGTGCGGCACGTGCTTGCCCGGCAGGGCCACGGCTTCACCGGTCTTGGGATTGCGGCCCATGCGCGGCGGACGATAGTGCAGACAGAAACTGCCAAACCCGCGGATTTCGATGCGCTCTCCCTCGGCCAGGGCCCGGCTGAGCTGTTCGATGATGCTGCGTACCGCCAGCTCCACGTCGGTCTGGTTGAGGTGGGTCTGCTCGGCCACCAGCAACTCGATCAGTTCGGATTTGGTCATTGCCCTCTCCCTGCAGTTTCCCGGCAACAGCACCCGGCGCCCGGGTGCTGCGACCGCCTGGCCGGCGAATCAGTCCTTTCCGGCCAGCTGTTCCTTGAGCAGATCGCCCAGCGAGGTCCCGCTGCCGGAGCGACCCTGATACTGATCGATCACTTCGGCCAACTCGGCGTCGTCCTTGGCCCGAACCGACAGGGTCAGGTTGCGGGTCTTGCGATCCAGGGCGACGAACTTGGCCTCGATCTCGTCGCCTTCCGAAACGACCCGGGTCGCGTCCTCCACCCGCTCCTTGGCCAGATCGGAAGCCTTGACGTAACCGTCGACACCCTCGGCCAGTTCCACCACCGCGCCACGCGGGTCGACGGACTTGACCTTGCCGGTCACGATGGAGCCGCGCGGATGCTCGGCCATGTAGGTGGCGAAGGGGTCCTGCTCGAGCTGCTTGATCCCCAGCGAGATGCGTTCGCGCTCCGGATCGACCGCCAGCACCACGGCTTCGAGCTCCTCGCCCTTGCGGAAGTTGCGGATCGATTCCTCGCCCGGCGTCATCCAGGAAATGTCGGACAGGTGCACCAGACCGTCGATGCCGCCGTCAAGACCGATGAAGATACCGAAATCGGTGATCGACTTGATCGCTCCGCTGACCTTGTCGCCCTTGTTGTGGGTCGCGGCGAACGCCTCCCAGGGGTTCGGGGCGACCTGCTTCATGCCCAGCGAGATGCGCCGGCGCTCTTCGTCGACATCGAGCACCATGACCTCGACTTCCTGGCCGATGTGGACGACCTTGGCCGGGTTGACGTTCTTGTTGGTCCAGTCCATCTCCGAGACGTGGACCAGGCCTTCGACCCCGTCCTCGATCTCGACGAAGCAGCCGTAATCGGTGATGTTGGTGACCTTGCCGAACAGCCGCGAAGTCGGCGGATAGCGCCGGTCGATGTTGTCCCAGGGATCCTCGCCGAGCTGCTTGAGACCCAGCGAAACGCGCATGCGCTCGCGGTCGAAGCGCAGCACGCGCACTTCCAGTTCGTCGCCGACCTCGACCACTTCGGACGGATGCCGAACCCGCTTCCAGGCCATGTCGGTGATGTGCAGCAGGCCGTCGATGCCGCCCAGATCCAGGAACGCGCCGTAGTCGGTGAGGTTCTTGACCACGCCCTTGATCACGGCACCCTCGGTCAGGCGCTCGATCAGATCCTCGCGCTCGGCGGCGTATTCGTGCTCGACGACCGCGCGCCGGCTGACCACCAGGTTGTTGCGGCGACGGTCGAGCTTGATGATCTTGAACTCCAGATCCTTGCCTTCCAGGTAGCCGGGATCGCGCACCGGGCGAACGTCGACCAGCGAACCCGGCAGGAATGCGCGGATGCTGTCGATGTTGACGGTAAAACCGCCCTTGACCTTGCCGGTGATCTGGCCGATGACGTTTTCCTCGGCCTCGAAAGACTTCTCCAGCGTGTTCCATACCCGCGAACGCTTGGCTTTCTCGCGCGACAGGCGGGTCTCGCCGAAGCCGTCCTCGACGGTATCGAGCGCCACTTCCACCTCATCGCCGACGGCGACCTCGAGTTCACCATCGGCGCGCTCGAACTGGTAGATGGGCACGATGCCCTCGGACTTGAGTCCGGCGTTGATGACGACGGCGTCGTCGCGAATTTCGACCACCCGCCCCATGACGATGGCGCCGGGACGAAGTTCCCGTTCGGACAGGCTTTGTTCAAAGAGTTCAGCAAAAGATTCGGTCATTGGGTTAGAAAATTCCTGCAAGATCTGCGCGGCACGAACTGCCCCTGCGCTTGTGTCTTATCCTCTGCGCGGCCTGGCGACCCCGCTCGTTTGCCAGACTGCCCCGGCTTGCCGGACCAGCCACCTGATTGCCACGACGACCTAGATTGCAACGCGATCACCGACGATCGTGACCACCCGTTCCACCACCTCGACCAGACTCAAGTCGGTCGAATCCACCACCACGGCATCGGCTGCCGGGACGGTCGGGGAAACGGCCCTTTCACGATCGCGACGATCGCGCGCTTCAAGGTCGCTCAATAGCCGGTCAAATGTAACATCTTCGCCGTTTTCTTTCAACTGCCGATATCGGCGCCGGGCACGTTCGGCGACGCTGGCATCGAGGAAAACCTTGATCGGCGCGTCCGGGAAAACCACTGTCCCCATGTCGCGCCCGTCGGCGACCAGTCCCGGCGGGCGCCGGAACCGGCGCTGCAGCGCGAGCAGCGCGGCGCGCACCTCGGGCACGGCAGCGACCCGGGAACTGGCCTCTCCGACCGCTTCGGCGCGCAGCGCATCGCCCAGTCGGCGCCCGCCCAGGCTCGCCTCGATCCCGTCCGGCCCCGGCGAAAATGCCAGGTCCAGGTCAGCGCACAGCGCGACCAGGGACTTCGGGTCGGCGAGGTCCACGCCCGCCTCCAGCGCCGCGAGCGCGACGCTGCGATAGACCGCCCCGGAATCGAGCACGTGCCACCCCAGCCGGCTGGCCACGCGCGCCGAAACCGCCCCCTTGCCGGCGCCCGAAGGCCCGTCGATGGTCAGCACCGGTGCCGCGTCCGCACGGTCCACGTTCATTCTTCCCGCCACGCCAGGTCCGCCCCCAGCGCCGAGAGGTCGTCGACGAAACCCGGGTAACTGGTGCCAATCCACTCGGCGTTGCGAATGTGCACCGGTTCCTGCGCCACCAGGCCCAGCACGGCCAGGCTCATGGCGATCCGGTGATCGCCGCAGGAGTCGACCTCGCCGCCGCGCACGACCCCGCCGCGCACGATCGCCCCGTCCGGGGTCTCGTCCAGATCGACCCCCAGCCGAGCCAGCTGGCGACACATCACCGCGAGGCGATCGGATTCCTTGACCCGCAACTCCTCGGCCCCCGAGATCGTGGTGGTTCCGTTCGCCGCGGCCGCCAGCGCCATCACGATCGGAAATTCGTCGATCGCCAGCGGGACCCAGTCGGCGGGAACGGCGACCCCCTGCAACTGCGAGGCCCGGGCGCGCGCCCGGCCCACGGGTTCATCGCCGACGGCCGGGGACGCCAGCCGGTCCACCCTGCCCTGCATGGCCTGGAAGATGCGCAGCACGCCGTCGCGGCTGGGATTGAGACCGACGTTGTCGACCTCGATGTCGGACCCGGGCACCAGCAGGCCGGCGGCCAGCAGGAAGGCCGCCGAGGACAGATCGCCCGGAACGTGAAAGCGTCCGCCCTTGAGGGTCTGGCCGCCGGACAGGCGGATTTCATCGCCAGCGCGCCGCAGTTCGACGCCGAAGGCCGGCAGCAGGCGCTCGGTGTGATCGCGGCTGGGTCCGGGCTCGACCAGCACGGTCTCGCCCTCGGCGACCAGGCCGGCCAGCAGCACCGCCGACTTGACCTGGGCGCTGGCGACGCCCGGACGGTAGCGCACGGCGCGCAAGGGCACCGGACGAACGCGCAGCGGCAGCCGCCCGTCGGCGGCCGACAGATCCGCGCCCATGCGGGTCAGCGGATCGATGATCCGGTCCATCGGCCGACTCGAAAGCGAGGCGTCCCCGACCAGGGTCAACTCGGCCCCGTACAGCTCGGCGCGTCCGGCCAGGGCGCCGGCCAGCAGCCGCACCCCGGTGCCGGAGTTGCCCAGATCCAGGCGGGCGCGCTCGACCGGCCCGAGGCCGCCGCGGATTCGAATCTCGCCGTCGTTTCTGTCGACCCGCGCGCCCAGCTGTTCCATGGCCGCCAGGGTCGCCAGGGTGTCGGCGCTTTGCAGGTATCCGGTGATCGTGCTGCGGTCCTCGGCCAGGCCGGCGAGGATCGCCAGCCGGTGAGAGATGGACTTGTCGCCGGGCGGCTGCCGGCGGCCGCTCAACGGCCGGGTACAGGGGCGCACGATCAGCTTCATTGCGCCGGCAGGATCTCGGCCAGCGCGCTCAACAGGCGCTGGTTCTGCTGCGCCGTGCCGATGGTGATGCGCAGGTGGT
>JAWLFD010000280.1:0-2844 GCA_041685745.1 Wenzhouxiangella sp. | reverse complement strand
GTCTCGACGTCGAAGCCGTAGTGCCGGGCCAGCGACTGGATCAGCTGAAAGTAATACGCGTTGCGCCGGTCCCAGCCGCGGATCGCGCCGCCGGCCAGCGGCAGGTCGCGGTTGGCGACCACCCGGTCCGGGTCGAAGAACTGGGTCACGCCCAGACCGTCGCAGCTCGGGCAGGCGCCGTTGGGGTTGTTGAACGAGAACATCCGCGGCTCGAGCTCGGTCAGGCTGTAGTCGCAGACCGGGCAGGCGAAGCGCGAGGAAAACAGCAGCTCGGCCAGTCCTTCGTCTGGATCCATCGGCGCCACCACGGCGGTGCCGTCTGCCAGGGTCAGGGCAGTCTCGAAGCTTTCAGCCAGGCGCTGGGCCAGGCCTTCGCCGGATTCCGAATCCGCCGAACGCACGCGAAAGCGGTCGACCACGGCCTCGATCGAGTGCTTGCGGCGCAGCGCCAGCTTCGGCAGGTCGTCGTCGAGGTCGATCACCCGGCCGTTGACGCGGGCACGCACGAAGCCCTGGGCGCGCAGGTTTTCCAGCAGCTGGACGTGCTCGCCCTTGCGGTTGCGCACGATCGGGGCCAGCAGCATCAGCTTCGTGCCTTCCGGCAGCCCCAGCACGCTGTCGACCATCTGCGACACCGTCTGGGCGTCGAGCACCTCGTCGTGGTCCGGGCAGCGCGGCGTGCCGACCCGGGCGAACATCAGGCGCAGGTAGTCGTGGATCTCGGTGACCGTGCCGACGGTCGAGCGCGGGTTGTGGCTGGCCGCCTTCTGCTCGATGGAAATCGCCGGCGACAGGCCCTCGATGTGGTCGACGTCGGGCTTTTCCATCATCGACAAAAACTGCCGGGCGTAGGCCGACAGAGATTCCACGTAGCGCCGCTGCCCCTCGGCATATATCGTGTCGAACGCCAGCGACGACTTGCCCGACCCCGACAGCCCGGTGAACACGATCAAACGGTCGCGCGGCAGCTCGAGATCGATATTGGCCAGGTTGTGGGTCCGCGCACCGCGGACGGAAATCGATTTCATGCCGGCGCCGAAGAGGTCAGGAAACAACCTCGCATTATCGCCCGCCCGGTGAACACGGCGCAAAGAAGGCCACTAGGCGTCGATCCGTTCGGCGATGGCCTCGGGGCTTTCCCGGGTCAGGTTGGCGCTGATCTCGGTCATCACCAGCGCGGCCGTCGCAGAATCCAGTTTTTGCCGGATCAGGCCGAGCACGCGCGGCTCCGCCACCACGATCAGGCCTTCAGGATCGCGCTCGATTCGCTGCTGGCCCAGGTGCTGGGCGATTTCGCCGGCAAAGACCTCGACCTCATGGTCTTTCGGGTCGGTTGTCTCGCCGGCGGGGCTTTCACCGTAAGCTTTGGACTCGTGCACCGTGCCGGGCCGATCGCTGACCAGGTCCTGCCGGCGCAGGCGGGCTTCCGGATGGGTCAGCACGGCCTGCTCTTCGAGTGGACTGAATTTCTTGGCCCGGGTAAACACCCGGGCGCGCGCTGCGTCCGCAACGATCACGATATAGCCTGGCATCCTGCAACCCTCCTGTTGGCGAAGTGTCTTCAGTCATCAACCTTGGTGCGATGAATGAAGAATCAAGCCGGCGGGCCGATGTTTACCAGGCGATCCCGTAATCCTCGCCGTAGTCGCTGGCCGCGCCGTGCATGGCCTCGTGCTCGTGATCGAACCAGATCGCCGTGGTCGGGTTGTAGGTGCGCTCGACCAGGTCGACGTCGTAGCCCATCTCGGCCAGCTCCGCGCGCGAATGGGCCGAGACCAGCGGGGTGACTTCGATCCGCCCCGGTTCGGCCTGGTGGGCGCCGAACGAGCTTTGCATCTGGTAGCTGGTGATGTTGCCGCGCCCGTCGGCGGCCTGCTGCACGCTCATGTCCCACTCGACCATGTTGAGGAAAAACTGCAGCAGGTTCTGGTCCTGGCTGTCGCCGCCCTGGACGGAGAAGGCCATCAGCGGCTTGCCGTTCTTGAGCGCCAGCGAGGGCGTGAGCGTGACCCGCGGGCGCTTGCCGGGCTCGACCACGTTATAGGGGTTGAGCTGCTCGTCCAAGACGAAGCTTTGCATGCGCTGGCTCAAGCCCACGCCGGTGTAGCCCGCGATGAAGGCCGGGATCCAGCCGCCGGAAGGTGTGACCGAGACCACCCATCCGTCGGCATCGGCCGCCTGGATCGACGTCGTGCCGGCGAAAAAGGCCTCCCGTGCACTCGACTGCATGGCCTGCTGGAAGCCGTCCACGCCCAGCGCCTCGGCGTCGGGCGGGTTGGGCGTCCACTGTTCGAGCAGCTCGATGTAGGGATTGGTCTGGCCCTGGAAGGGGTAGGGGTCGCCGGGTCGGACGTCGGCGATCTGCTCATCGAAGGAAATCAGCCCCCGGCGCTCGGCGGCGTAGTCTTTCGACAGCAGGCCCTCGACCGGCTCGTCCGGGTCGAAGTACGGGTCGCCGTAGTAGAAATCGCGGTCGGCGAAGGCCAGGCTCATGGCCTGGTACAGGGTGTGGACGTAGCGGGTGGAGTTGTAGCCCATGGCCTTGAGATCAAAGCCTTCGAGGATGTTGAGCGCCTGCAGCAGCACCGGCCCCTGGGTCCAGGTGGTGAGCTTGTAGACGTCGATGCCGCGGTAGCTGGTGGTCAGCGGCTCTTCGATCAGCACCTCCCACTGGTCCAGGTCCTCTAACGTGATCAGGCCGCCGTGCTCCTGGGTGGCGCGGACCAGTTCCTCGGCGATGTCGCCGCGGTAGAAGCGGTCGTAGGCGGCCATGATGGCCTGCTTGCGGGTCTGGCCTGCGGCCAGCGCTTCGGCTTCGGTGGCGACCAGTTTTTCCAGGGTGGC
>JAWLFD010000054.1:0-11860 GCA_041685745.1 Wenzhouxiangella sp. | reverse complement strand
TGAGGTGGCCCAGGTGCGCCTGGCGCCGGTGGAGGCCCAGAACGTCGTGACCTACACCGTGGTCATCAACGCCGCCAATCCCGGCCGCAGACTGCTGCCCGGGATGACCGCCAGCATCGACCTGGTCACCGGGACCAAGGAAAATGTCCTGCGGGTCGAGAACCAGGCGGTCCGCTTCCGGCCGCCGGATGACCTGGTCGCCTCGACCGAGACCGTCGCGGGAGGTCCCGAAGGCGGGCGCAACGCCGGCGCCGAAATGGCCGAGAACCTGGAGGAAATCGGCGTGCCGGCCGAAACCATCGCCACCATCCAGTCCGAGATGCGCGAATCATTCGGCGCCATGCGCGGCATGTTCCAGTCCGGCGCCGACCCCGAGACCATCCGCGAGCGCCTTCGCGACATGAGCCGCGAGGTGCTCGCCCGCCACCTCGACGACGACCGGCTGGCCGCCTTGAGCGAGCTGCAGCGCGAGCGCGCCGATACCCGACGCGCGCTGCTGTATACCGCCAATGCCGACGGCACGCTGCAGCCACGCCCGGTTCGTCTGGGTCTGAGCGACGACCGCTACACCGAAGTCGTCGGCGGCGACCTGGACGAGGGCGAGGAAGTGATCACCCGCATCCGTCGCCCGGGCGGGCGCGGATGACGCCGACCGACCCGTCGTCCGTCGCTGTGCTCGTGCGCTGCGCCGGGCTGGGCAAGGACTATGTCATGGGCGAAAACGTCATCCACGCCCTGCGCGATGTGGACGTCGCGATCGCGCGCGGGGAACTGGTCGCCATCATGGGTCCCTCGGGCTCGGGCAAGTCGACCTTCATGAACCTGGTCGGCGCGCTCGATTCCCCCAGCACCGGCACGCTGACGATCGCCGGGCGCGACATCGGCCGAATGGGCAGCGATGAGCTGTCGCGGCTGCGCAATGAAACCCTGGGCTTCGTGTTCCAGCAGTTCATGCTGCTGGCCCGGACCAGCGCGATCGACAACGTCAAGCTGCCGCTGATGTACACCCGCATGGATGCTGCCGAGAAGGACCGGCGCGCGCGCACGGCACTGGAGCGGGTCGGCCTGGCCGAGCGCATGGACCATACCCCGGCCCAGCTATCCGGCGGCCAGCAGCAGCGCGTGGCCATCGCCCGGGCCCTGGTCAACCAGCCGGAGATGATCCTGGCCGACGAACCCACCGGCGCGCTCGATACGGTGACCGCCGAGGAAATCATGGCGCTGTTGACCGAACTCAACCACGAAGGAGTGACGGTGATGCTGGTGACCCACGAAGAGGAAATCGCCGCCCACGCGCGCCGCATCATCCGCTTTCGCGACGGCCGCATCATCGCCGACGAGGCCCACGAGCCCGAGGCCAGCCGGGCATGAACGCGCAGGCCGATCGCCCGGCCGCGGGCGTACAGCTTTCGGCCAGCCTGGGGATCGCGCTCAAGGCCATCCGGACCAACTCGGTGCGCAGCGCCCTGACCATGCTCGGCATCATCATCGGCATCGGCGCGGCCATCGTCGCGGTGTCGATCTCCCAGGGCGCGGGCCAGCAGCTGCAGGAGCAGATCGAGGCGTTCGGCACCCACGTGCTCCAGGTCCGCCCCGGTTCCGGGTTCTTCGGCGGCCGCCGCCAGGGCGCGGGCACCGCCCGACCCCTGACCGATCGCGATGTCGATGCGATCGCCGAACTGGGTGAGTTTGTCGAGGCGGCCTCCGGGCGCATCCAGACCGCGGCCACCCTGGTCTCGGCCGGGCGCAACTGGCCGACCACCGTGCAGGGGGTGGGCGCCGATTTCGCCATCACCCAGAATCGCGCGGTGGTCGAAGGGCGCAATTTTTCCGACGCCGAAGCCCGGCGCGGGGCCACCGTCGCCGTGGTCGGCCAGACCGTGGTCAACGAGCTGTTCAACGGCAACGATCCGGTCGGCGCGCGAATCCGCATCAACCGCACCCCGGTCACGGTCATCGGCGTGCTCGAGGAAATCGGCGCCAGCAATTTCGGCCAGGACCAGGACGACATCGTCTGGATGCCGCTGGCCTCGGTTCGCTCCCGGATCAGCCGCGAGGCCGGCAGCGTGCCCGACAACGCCGGCTCGGTCACCATCAAGGTCTGGGACGATCTGGACGTGCTCGAGGTCCAGCGCGAGATCGAGGACTTGCTGCGCCTGCGCCGCAACATCGCGCCGGGCGCCGACGATGACTTCGTGGTCTTCAACTTTGCCGAATTCATCCGCGCGCGCAACGAGACCGAAGCGCTGCTGGGCTTCCTGCTGGCCGCGTTCTCGGCCACATCGCTGGTGGTGGGCGGCATCGGCATCATGAACATCATGCTGGTCTCGGTCACCGAGCGCACCCGCGAAATCGGCCTGCGCCGGGCGGTGGGCGCGCGCCAGCGCGACGTGCTGACCCAGTTCCTGGTCGAGGCCACCGTACTGGGTCTGATCGGCGGCATCCTCGGCATGCTGGTCGGCGTCGGCGGCACCTACCTGGCCGCGGCCCTGGGCGAATTCCCGGTCCTGATCAGCCCCTGGACCCTGGCCGGTGCGGTCGGCATCGCCATCTTCATCGCCGTGTTCTTCGGCTACTACCCGGCCCGCCGGGCTTCGCGCCTGGACCCGATCGAGGCGCTGCGCTTCGAATAGGGAAAATAGGCGCGCCCGGATTTCCGTTCGGTTGCTCGGTTTCCGGGCCGGCCTGTCGTGTCCACCCAAAATGGAAATCGCTCGCCAATGCGACTAAGCTGGCGAACGGACAAGAAAGGACGACTCGATGAATCGATTGCTGCAGATACTGGTCGCGGTGTTTGTCGTCATCGCGCCGCTGGTGCCCGCGACGGCTTTGGCCGATGAACCTGAGCAGAAGTCGGTGCTGGTCACGGGCGCAAGCTCCGGCATTGGCCGCCACCTGGCCGAGACGCTGGCAGAGGCGGGTCACCACGTCTACGCCGGTGCGCGCAAGGACGAGGATCTCGAGGCGCTGAATGCGATCGACAACATCACCGCCGTTCGCCTGGACGTCACCCGGCAAGACGAGATCGATGCGGTCGTGGCGCTGATCGAGGAGCGCGGCACCGGCCTGTACGGACTCGTCAACAACGCCGGCATCGGCGATGGCGGGCCGGTGGTCGACACGCCGGTCGAGGTCCAGAGCCTGGTCTACGAGGTCAACGTCGAAGGGGTGTATCGGGTGACCAAGGCCTTCGCACCGCTGGTGATGGCGTCCCGGGGCCGAATCGCGACCACCGGCTCCATCGCCGGCACGCTGGCGTGGCCGGGCGGGAGCGCCTACAGCGGCAGCAAGCACTGGATCGAGGCGTTCACCGATGCGCTGGCCGGCGAAATGGCGCCGCACGGAGTCTCGGTCAGCGTGATCGAGCCGGGCAATTACCAGACCCACATCCGACGCAGCGGTGTGCTGCGTCGGCACGCGCGAATCGTCGCCGACGGCGGCGTCATCACGCCTGAAATGCGCGCAGAGTATGAACAGACCGAAGCGCGTGAGTTGTCCTACAAGCTGCCCGACGAGGTGACCGAGGCGTTCATGCACGCGCTGTTCGACGACGCGCCGCTGCGCCGCTACATGGTGGTGCCGGACGCCGATGGGCAGGCCATGACGATCCGGTCCAAGCTTCAGCGACTGGTCGAGTTGAACGAGTGGGGGCCCTACAGTTACAGCGCAGAAGAACTCGTCTCGATGCTCGAGCAGGCCATGGCTGAAGGCGAGGGTTGAAAAACCGGATCAAGGCCTTCGCGTCGAATCAGCGATACTGGGCCGCATGATCATCCAGTCGCTGCTCGACACCGACATCTACAAGTTCTCGATGATGCAGGCGGTGCTGCATCAGTTTCCCGGCGCGGAGGTGGAATACCGCTTCCGGTGCCGCACCGAGGACGTCGACCTGCGGCCGCTCAAAAGCGACCTGGAGCGCGAAATCGCCCACCTGTGCAGCCTCAGGCTCGACCCCGAAGAACTGAATTTCCTGAGCAGCCTGCGCTATCTCAAGTCCGACTTCATCGAGTTCCTGCGCCTTTTTCACCTCCAGGCGCGTTTTATCGACATCGGCGAAGCAGACGGCCAGCTCAGCCTGGTCATCCGCGGCCCCTGGCTGCACACCATCCTGTTCGAAGTCCCGCTGCTGGCCATCATCAGCGAGCTCTACGCCCGTCATGCCCACCCCGACCATGACCTCGACGAGGGCCGGCGGCGGCTGAGCGAGAAGATCGAACAGGTGCAAGCCCTGGACCGGCCGGAGGAATTCATCTTCGCCGACTTCGGGACCCGCCGGCGCTATACGCGCGCCTGGCACGACGAGGTGGTCACCACGCTGGCCGGCGAGATTCCCGCCAGCCTGCGCGGCACCAGCAACGTCCACCTGGCGCGCACGCTAGGGCTGGTGCCGATCGGCACCATGGCCCACGAGTTCATCCAGGCCTGCCAGGCGCTGGGTCCGCGACTGGCCGAGACCCAGCGCTTTGCCTTCGAGGTGTGGGCGCGCGAGTACCGGGGCGATCTGGGCATCGCGCTGTCGGATACCTACAGCCTGAAAGCCTTTCTGCGCGATTTCGACCTGTATTTCTGCAAGCTCTTCGACGGCGCGCGCCAGGATTCGGGCGATCCCTTCGCCTGGGGCGAGGCAATGATCGAGCACTACAGCGCCAACCGCATCGATCCGAAAACCCGCAACCTGGTGTTCTCCGACTCGCTCACTATCCCCAAGGCGGCCGAAATCTGGCAGCGCTTCCGGGACCGGATCAACGTGACCTTCGGCATCGGCACCAACCTGACCCACGACACCGGCGTCGAGCCGATCAACATCGTCATCAAGATGACCGAGTGCAACGGCCAGCCGGTGGTCAAGCTGTCGGACTCCCCGGGCAAGGTGGTCTCGACCAACCAGCAATACCTGGCCTGGGTGCGCCAGGCGTTCGATACGCCGGAGCCGGAATAAGGCCGACGCCGGAAGCCGACCTGTCAGGGCTGGCGATGCGGCGTGAACAACGGCTGGCCGGCAACGCGGAAATCGGCAATCCGCTGCTGGCCTTCATCGGAACGCAACCAGTCGATGAACCGCTGAGCCATCTCGGTCTTGACGTTGGGGCAGCGTTCGGCGTCCACCCGAATCACGCCGTAGGGGTTCAACAACTCGGGATCGCCTTCGAGCAGGATGCGCATGTCACCGCGATTGCCGAAGCTCAGCCAGGTCGCGCGGTCGGCCAGGGTGTAGGCCTCCATGCCGCGGGCGATATTGAGCGTCTGTCCCATGCCGGCACCGGCTTCGCGGTACCAGCTGCCGGCGATCTCGGCCAGGTCAACCTCTGCCTCCTCCCACAGCTGCAGCTCTTTTTTGTGCGTGCCGCTGTCGTCGCCGCGCGAAATGAACGCCGCCCCGGCCTCGGCGATCACAGCGAGTGCGGCGGCGGCGCTGTCGAGATCGGCGATACCGGCCGGATCGCTGCGTGGTCCGACGACAAGGAAGTCGTTGTGCATCAAGGGATGGCGCTCGACGCCGTAGCCGGCGGCGACAAACGCTTGTTCGGCCGCCGGGGCATGCACCATGACCACGTCGGCATCGCAGCGGCGCCCGTACTGCAAGGCCGCGCCTGTCCCGACGGCAATGACCCGAACGGCAAAACCGGCCCGGGCTTCGAAGGTCGGCAGAAGATGATCGAACAGGCCCGAGTTTTCGGTCGAGGTCGTTGAAGCCACGACAATGAAGTCCTGGCCTCGCGCGGGCACGGTCGCGCTCAGGGCCAGAATCAGGGCGATCAGGGTCGAGCCAGGTCTGCGCATTCTTCGATCTTCCTCAAGCAACGGTGGGGGTCAAACGCTGCTCATCTCAGGCGTACTGTCGCGCCGCAGCGTTGCGCAGTCCGGTGGCCAGCAGATTGACCAGCAGGGTGATGGTCAGCAAGACCAGGCCCAGCGCCATGGCCAGGGCGAGATTGCCCTTGCTGGTCTCCAGCGCGATCGTGGTCGTCATGACCCGGGTGACCTCGCGGATGTTGCCGCCCACGATCAAAACGGCGCCGACTTCGGCAATCGCCCGACCGAAGCCGGCCAGGATCGCCGTCAGCACGGAGAACCGGCCTTCCCACAACAGCGTGAACACCATCTGCACCGGCGAGGTGTTGAGCGCCATCAGCTGCTCGCGGCAGCCCTCGTCCAGGTCGGCAATGGTCTGACGGGTCAGGGCCGCGATGATCGGCGTGACCAGCAAGGTCTGGGTGATGATCATGGCCTGGGGGGTGAACAGCAGGCCCAGCTCTCCCAGCGGCCCGGCCCGCGACAGGCCCAGGTAGACGACCAGCCCCACCACCACCGGCGGCAGACCCATGGAAGCATTCATCATGGCCGCCAGCACGCCGCGCCCGGGGAAGCGAAAGACCGCCGCGGCAGCCCCCAGCGGCAGCCCCACCAGGGCCGCCAACGCCGTCGCCGACAGGCTGATCTGCAGCGACAACTCGATGATGCCCAGCAACTCCGGGTCCCGGCTGCCGAGCATCTGGAACATCAGCAGAAAGGCTTGGGAAAAATCTTCCATGAAAAGTTATGTCGAATTGCACCGAACTTTTGGGGCGAATGCTGTATCTTTAGCGCATGATAACCCGCATGCTTGCCCTCATTGGCCCCAATATCTGCGCATTAACGACCGGGCGGCTGAACATATATGGCATGTTCATTCATAACTTTATCAAAACCGCTGATCCGCCGGCCGGCCAATTGCGCCAACCCCGCCCATCCCGGAAAATCATGCGATGGACGTGAAACTGGATGTCTGCTGGTCCCTCGGCAGCGACAGCCCGGTGCCGATGGACGCGCTGGTCTTCGAGCTGCTCGAGGCGGTCGAACGCGGCTGCTCGCTACGCAGCGCGGCCGGCCAGTGCGGTGCCTCCTATCGCCACGCCTGGGGCCTGATGCGCGACTGGGAAGCGCGGCTGGGCGCACCCTTGCTGGAGCTTGAGCGGGGCCGTGGCGCCACGCTGTCGGGCATCGGCCGCAGCCTCCTGTGGGCCCAGCGACGGGCGCAGGCGCGCCTGGCGCCCATGCTTGAAAGCCTGGGCGGGGAAGTCGAGCACGAGCTCGGCGAACTACTGGCCCGTTCCGCGCCTCTGAAGATGATTGCCAGCCATGATCTGGCCCTGGACCTTCTGCGCGACCGTTTCAATGCCCTGGGGGGGACCGTGCTCAACCTGCAGTATCGCGGCAGCGAGGATGCGGTCCGACAGCTGGTCGCCGGGCGCTGCGATGTCGCCGGATACCACATTCCCGGCTGGACGCGGCCGGGCAGGATCGAGACCGGCTTCGGCCGCCTGCTGCCTCCGGGCGAGTACCGGTCGGTCCATTTCGTCAGTCGTCGCCAGGGACTGATGCTGCGTCCCGGTCTTTCGGCAAACGTCACAGGCCTGCAGGACCTGCCCGCCAGCGGCCTGAAATTCCTCAATCGCCAGCCGGGCTCCGGCACTCGCCTGCTGTTTGACGAACTGCTGGCCCAGACCGGGGTGCGTCCCGGCGACATTCTCGGTTACGAGGTCGAGGAGTTCACCCACCTGGCGGTGGCGGCCATGCTGGCCAGCGGGGCGGCCGATGTCGGCTTCGGCGTCCAGGCCGCCGCCGAGCGCTTCGGACTGGAGTTTGTGCCGATGGCGCACGAACACTATCTGCTGGCTTTTCGCAGCGCCAGCCGACAGACCGACTGGTGCCGGGACCTGATGAAGATCCTGAGCGAGGACGAGACCTTGCGCGACAACGTCGGCCGGCTCTCCGGCTACGGCTTTGAAAACATGGGACAAGAGTGGAGTCGCTGAAGGTTGGCGTGCGCGTGCGAAGATAGGGCGCATGAACGACAACACAACTCCTCAAAACCGGTGGGCGGCGGTCGGCCTCTTGTTGCTGGGCGTCGTCATCTTTGCCGTCTACAAGAGCCTGCAGCCCGGCCGGCTCGACCTGCCCGATTTCGGCCGGATCGAACGCGTCGAAGAGCGCAAGTCCGCTTTCTTCGAGTTTCTCGCCCCGATCGTGGCCGCGGAGAACCGGCGCGTGCTGGCGCAGCGCGAGCGTCTGCTCACGCTTGCCGAGAAGCTGGAGGCGAACCAGCGCCTGTCGCCGCTGCATCGACGCTGGATGCGCGAGCTGGCGGCCGAATACGAGCTGGAGTGGCCGGGCGAGTCGCGCGCGCAAACCGTTTCCGAGCTGCTGCGCCGGATCGACACCGTCCCGCTGCCGCTGGCCCTGGTGCAGGCGGCCAAGGAGTCGGGCTGGGGCCTGTCGCGTTTTGCCCGCGAGGGCAACAACCTGTTCGGCCAATGGTGTTACAGCCCCGGCTGCGGCATCGTCCCGGCCCAGCGAGCGGCCGGCGCCAGCCATGAGGTTGCCGCCTTCGAGTCGGTGCGCGAGTCCGTGCGCCGCTACGTCAACAACCTCAACACCCACGAATCCTACCGGCCGCTGCGCGAGCTGCGCCAGGCCGAGCGCCTGGCCGGCAACGCGCCGAGCGCGCTGACCCTGGCCGACGGACTGATCCTGTATTCCGAGCGCCGCGAAGCCTATGTCGAAGACATCAAGGCAATCCTGCGGGCCAACCGGGACCTGATCGTCGAGGCGGCCGGCGGGCTCGAAGGCGCCGGAATGCCCGCCGCAGGGGCAAAGACATGACCCGTTGCGCCTGGTTCGCCCTGGTGCTGGCCGGCGCCCTGGTGACGGGATCGGGTGCGGCCGGGGCTGGCGTGGTGCTGGTCTATCACCACGTCAGTGATCAGACCCCGCCGTCGACCAGCGTCACGCCGGAACGCTTCGCGGCCCACCTGGACTACCTGGACGAACACGATTTCGAGGTCTGGCCGGTTGAGCGCCTGCTGGCGGCGGCCCTGGACGGCGCCGAGACGCTGCCCGACCGGGTTGTCGCCATCACCTTCGATGATGCCTACGCATCGGTTCATCGCACCGCCTGGCCGATGCTGCGCGAGCGCGGCTGGCCGTTTGCGGTGTTTGCCAATACCGACGCCATCGACGCCGGCCGTGCGCCCTACATGGACTGGGAGGCCTTGCGCGAGCTGCACGCCGACGGGGTGAGCATCGGCAACCACAGCGCCAGTCACGCCCACCTGATTGCGCGCCAGACCGACGAAAGCCGCAGGGCCTGGCGAGAGCGGGTGCGGGCCGACCTCGACAAGGCCCGGCAGCGCATCACCGAAGAGATCGGCGTCGAGCCGACGGTGTTCGCCTATCCCTACGGCGAGGATTCGGCCGCGCTGGCCGAGCTGGTGGACGAGGACCACGCATTCGCCCTGGTCCAGCGCTCGGGCGCCGTGGGCGACCACACCGATCCGCTGGCCGTGCCGCGTTTTCCCATGGCCAGCGGCTTCGACAGCATCGAGCGCTTCAAGCTGGCCGTGCATTCGCGCGCCCTGCCGGTGACCTCCGCTCAAGCTTCTCCACCCGGCGACGGCGTGCGCGGCCCGGTTCAAAGCCTGCGCTTGACCCTCGCCGACGGTGACTACCGCGTCGACCGGATCGCCTGCTTCTCCAGCGCCGGCGCGGGACTCGACACGCATCTGGTCGAAGGGCCCCCGCACCGCGTGGACATCACCATCGGCGGCCGCGGCTCGATCGGCCGCAACAAGATCAACTGCACCGCCCCGGCCGCCGATGGCAGTGGAGATTTCTTCTGGTATTCGTTCCAGTGGGTGCAGGAGGCTGTGCGCGACTGAAACAGCCGGGGATCGGCATCGAACAGGTCGGCATCGTGGGGCGGCGGCGTGCCGCAGGGCGGTCTCTTCAAGACCCTACCGGGCGCGCATCGGCGGGCCACTCGACAGGTTCGAGGCCGGCCGGCAGGTAGAGCGGATGGGCCGGCTGGCCGGCCGCGGTCAGGCGCAGGCAGTGCAGGCGACCGGCCAGCATCCGGCCAACGCGCTCCGAGCGCCCCAGCCAGCTGCCGTGGTTGCCCCAGGCGGCGACGATGATGTCGGCCCGGGCGGCCATGCGTCGAATCCACAGGTCGTTGCGCGGCCCGACCGGATCGGCAGCCGCCTTGAGATCGGTCGGATAGGTGGCCCGGAAAGCAAACAGGTTGGTCACCACCAGACTGCCATGGCCCCAGTCGCGAGCAAAGCGGATGCAGCGGCGAATGGTGGGGTCATCGTGCCGGGCATCGGCGGTCGAGGGGTTGAGGCCGATGATCATCGCCAGCGGCCGATCCGAGTCCCAGCGCCGCCACAGCGTGTAGCGGAAACGGCGACAGCGGCTGAAGTTGGCGCCGGAGGCGAGCAGGTCCTGCATCAGGAGCGCGGATCGAGGACGGCGCTGACCCGTGACCCGATCAACGGTCCGACACCGAAACACCGGCGGTCCAGGCCGCGGATTTTCTCTGGCCGGTCAGCCACTAGACAGGCTGGACCCGGCGACGCCGCAGCCGCCGAACGACGACGCCGCGCTGCGGACCGAACAGGAAAGCGAGGAGGAAAAACCCGGTCGCGACCAGCACGATGGCGCCACCCGAGGCAACGTTGAACTGATAGGCCAGGTACAGGCCGAGCACCGCCGAGACCACGCCGATCAGGGTTGCCAGGGCCATCATCATCGGCAGGCGGTTGACCAGCAGGTAAGCGGTCGCTCCCGGCGTGATCAGCATGGAGACCACCAGTATGATACCGACGGTCTCCAGGCTGGCGACGATGATCAGGGTCAGCAACAGGATCAACCCGTAGTGAATCACCCGGGTGTTCAGGCCCAGCGAGCGCGCCTGCACCGGGTCGAACACGTAGATCACCAGTTCCTTGTAGAACGCCATCACCACCGCCAGCGTCAGTACGCCGGCGAACAGGGTCAGCATGAGGGCGGGGTAGCGCACGCCAAGCACATTGCCGAACAGGATGTGCATCAGGTGCGTGGCAGTAGCGATCTGGCTGATGATGACCACCCCCAGCGCGAACGCGGCGGTGAACATCAGCCCCATGGCCGCGTCCGACTTGATCCGGCTGTTGCGCTCGATCACGCCGATGCCCAGCGAGGTCAGGGCGCCGGTGGCGAACGCGCCGACGAAGAACGGCCAGCCCAGCAGGTAGGCGATCGCCACGCCGGGCAGCACGGCATGGGAAATGGCGTCTCCGAGCAGGGCCCAGCGCTTGAGAATCACGTAGCTCGACAGCAGGCCGCACACGGCGCCGACCACGATCGAGGTCAGCAGGGCGCGCTGCATGAACGCATACTGGAACGGTTCGGCGAGCGCTTCGGGCAGCAGGTTGACGAACACCATCAACCCGGCGATGAGGAAATCGATGATCGCCTCACCGGGCGCAAGGAATGAGACCCTCATGTCGATTCCAGGGGTTCGGGCCGGGCCGGGCTTGAGGCGTGTTCGCCCAACCAGGCGGAGGTGGCGGTGTAGGCCAGCTGGTCGTCGGTCAGTACCGTCTTCGGATCGCCGGCGTCAATGACTTGACGGTTGATCAGAACGGCGAAGTCGGTATCCCGCCGCGCGCCGGCGATATCGTGCGTCACCATCACCACCGTGCGGCCCTGGTCGCGGGCTTGGTGCAAAACCTTCATGATCAGCGCCTCGCTGCGCCGGTCCACGCCCACCAGGGGCTCATCGAGCAGCAGCAGTCGGGCGTCCTGGGCCAGGGCCCGGGCCAGCAGGACGCGCTTGCGTTGTCCGCCGGACAGGGTGTCGATCGAGCGCTGCCTGGCCTGGTCCAGATCGACGGCCGCCAGCGCCTGGTCGACCGCATCCCGATGCCGGGCGGGCACCAGCGGAATGGGGAGAAAACGGCGCCAGCCGTCCTCGATCCGGATGCGGCCATAGCGGCCGGACATCACCACGTCGCGCACCGACAGCGGGAAGTCCCAGTCCACCTGCTCTTGCTGTGGC
>JAWLFD010000053.1:0-11880 GCA_041685745.1 Wenzhouxiangella sp. | reverse complement strand
CCCGAGGTATTGAGCAGGGTGATGACGTAGTTGCCCGCGCCCAGTTCGCGCTCGACGGCTTCGCTGGCGGCCGACTCGATGCGCGAATCACTCAGACCGGCGAGCATGTCGACGTCGTCGTAGACCACGGCCGAGTCGTTGACCTCGGCCAGCACCTTCTGGCTGAACTCCGTGCCCAGCGCCGCCAGTTCGGAGTTGATCTCGCGCAGGCGCGCCTTGCCGTCCTCATCCAGCCGGGCGCCGGCGCGGACGAACTGGCGATGAACGTGCTCGAGCAGACGCAGCGACTCGGCGTCCAGCTCCAGCGACTCGCGCTCGGCGTGCAGGGTCTCGATGCGACCAAACAGCGCCTCGTTGAGCAGGATCGCATCGCGGTGGGCGGCCAGCAGCGGGGAGACCTCGCGCTGGACAGCCTGCAGATCCGGGTTGGTGTGGGCGCCGGAGAGGTTTCCGAAAACCCGCTGCACCCCGGCCAGGGTCTGCCCGGCGCGCTCCAGGGCGACAACCGTGTTGTCGAAGGTCGGCGGCTCCGGATTCTCGGCGATCGCCTCGATTTCCTGGATCTGCTCGTCCATCCCCTGCTGGAACGCCGGCACGTAGTGCTCGTTGCGAATCCGATCGAACGGCGGCAGACCGTAGGGCAGATCGCTGTCGGCCAGCAGCGGATTGATTTCTTCCGGCTCGGGCACGACGTCCTCGGGCTCGGCCTCGGTCCCCATCGGCGCAGTCGGCGCCTCAGGCATCGGCGGTGGCTCGGACTCCGAGCAGGCGATCAGCAGCAGCGCGACGGGCAGGGACAACAGCAAGATTCGATTCACGGTGGCTTGCATCCATGTGACTAGACAAGCCGTCAATGATACCACTTGCCTCCGCCGGCAATCATCGCCGGGCGCGGAAGAACGCGCGCAGCATCGCGCCCGATTCTTCGGCCAGCACCCCGGACACGACCGCGCAACGGTGATTGAGCGCCGGATTGTCGAGAATGCGGAACACCGAGCGCGCCGCCCCGGTGCGCGGATCATCGGCGCCGTAGACCACCCGCTCGATCCGCGCCTGGACGATCGCCCCGGCGCACATCGCGCACGGCTCCAGGGTCACGTACAGGGTCGTGCCCGGCAGGCGGTAATTGCCCACCCGGGCCGCTGCAGCGCGGATCGCGCTCATCTCTGCGTGGGCGGAAGGATCGTGATCGCGGACCAGCGTATTGAACCCTTCACCCAGCACCTCGTCGTCGCGCACGAGCACGGCGCCGACGGGCACCTCGCCGATGGCTTCGGCCTTCCGCGCCAGCGCCAGGGCGTGCTCCATCCAGCGCTCGTCGCTAGCCAATCCGGCAACCCTCTTCCATGGCCGCATTCTAGACCGGGACGTCCCGGACCTGGGCGACTCGCGTGCGATACTGTGGCGGTGAAATCTGCGCGAACCTGGATCGTTCGGACCGGCTATCTGGTCACCGCGGCGACCGTGGTCTGGGTGCTGTACCAACTGGCGCGCCAGGACGGGCTGCCGCGGTTGCTCGAGATCGCCGGCTCCCACGGCGGGCTGCTGGTGCTGCTGCTCGCGGCCTATGCGCTCGTCTCCCTGCTCCAGGCCCTGGCCTGGTGGCAGCTGCTCAAACGCAGCGCCGGCCGGGCCGCGATCGGCACCTCGACCGGCATCTTCGCCCTGACCCAGCTGGGCAAGTACCTGCCCGGCAACGTCATGCACTTCGTCTTCCGATACGCGCTGACCCGGGCCGGCGGTGCGCCCGGACCGGCGACGCTCAGCGCCTCGGGGCTGGAGCCGTGGATTTTGCTGTGCGCCGCGCTGGGGCTGCTGGCGGCGCTGGGCGGCGCGGACTGGCCCGACCAGTTCGGCTGGCCCGGCTGGCTGGCGTGGCTGCTGCCCGCCGCAGCGCTGTTGATGCTCGCCGGCGTGCTGCCGTGGCTGCGGCGACGTCTGCCGGGTCACGGCCTGTCGCTTTTGAGCCTGCTGCCGGCATTCGCGCTCCAGGCCGGCTTCCTGATCGGCTCGGCCGGGCTGTTTGCCGTCCTGCTTGGCTTGCTCGATGACGGTGCCGGCGCACCGCTCCAGGTCGTGCTGGCCGCCTCGGTGCTGGCCTGGCTTGCCGGCTTCGTCACCCCTGGATCACCCGGCGGCCTGGGCGTGCGCGAAGTGGTGCTGAGCGTGACCCTGAGCGGCTGGGTGGAGCCGGCGGCAGCCGTCAGCGCGGCAGCCGCGTTCCGCGTTCTCACCGTGGCCGGCGACCTGCTGGTCTTTGCCGGCGGCAGCGCCTGGTGGCAGACGCGCGGCCGGCGCGAGCTGCTCAGCTACCGTCGCTACCTTGACGAGGCCGGTCCACCGGGCGCACCACGCTGAACCACCGCCCGCTTTCGACCTCCACCGTATCCAGCGCCCGGTAAGGCCGGACCCATTGATCGATCATCTGCTCGGCGCGCCCGGCCGGCGGCGGCCAGGTATAACTGTCCCAGCGCAGGTGGAAATGGCTCAGGACCAGGGCATCGAAATGACCCTGGGTGAGCAGCCGGGCGCGCGCCTCGGCTTGCGCCGGTCGGTCCAGCCGGGTGCGCATTTCTTCGGGCCAGCCCGCCATGGCAATCCGGTGCGCCTTGTCGGTCGAGGCATTGAAGGTCCGACAGCCCGCGCGCGCGCACAAGAACGTCGAAAAAAACTCGTTGACCAGTCGCTCCCCGCCCAGGAACACCACGCGTTCATCCGGATGCACGAGACCGGACAGCTCGCCCACCACGTCCTGCTCCAGCTGCCGGTAGCGTTCGGCAAAAGCGGCGGACAAGGCTGCGCGATGGGCCGGATTGGGCCAGTGTTCGACCGCGACCGCGGTCAGCAATACGCCGGCCGCGACCAGGCCGAGCGGGCCGCGCCGACCGATCGCCTGCACCCCCAGCATCAGCGCGGTCACCAGCATCAGCGCGACCAGCAGGTACCAGCGGCTGACCGAGCGCATGTAGCTGAACGGCGGAATGTCGTAGATAAAGCGGTGCGGCAGCGCGAGCACCGCGGCTTCGGCCGGCATGCGGTAGGTCTGCGCGGTCACCGGATCCTCGGCCGATCGGTCTTCGGCCACCGAATGGATCTTCAGCGACGGCCCCAGCGCCATCAGGAAGGCCCCGGTCAGCGTGAGTACAAGGACAAGACCCCGCCTGGATCGCCAGAAGCGCTGACCGAACAGAAACGCCACCAGACCCAGCACCAGGCCCGCGCCAAGGTAGCTGTGGGCGGTCATTTCACCGTCGGTGAAAAACAGCGCCGGGGCGAGACCGCCGACGCCCCAGATCGGTCCCAGTCCATACAGCTCCGGGTGGCGAGCGATCAGGGCGATCAGGTCGATCCCCTGACCGCGGAAAAAGTCCATGTTCATGGTCACGTAATCGGCGCCGCCGGGAATGTAGCCGCGGTAGAGCATCACGGCCACCAGGCAGGCAGCCAACCACGCGCCGGTGCGGACCAGCCCGAAACCGAGCCGTTGCCGCCCGCCCGCGCCCAGTTGCACCAGGGCCAGCCAACCGCCGAAGGTCAGCGCCATCACCAGGCTGTAGGGCTCCTGGAACAGCCCCAGGGTGAGCGCGACGGCCAGCATGGCGAAGGCCGCCAGATGGCTGTCGACCTGCCAGGCACGATGCTGCGCCCACAGCAACAGCGGCAGCAGGGCAAATCCCCACAGCATCAGCGGATAGCCGCTTTTTGCATAGATCACCGGCAGCGCCAGGAACAGCAGTGAGCCGAACACCGCCAGTGCTGTCGCAACCCCCATCGCGCGCAGGAACGCCTGGGTCCCGAGACCGCCCAGGTACAGCAGTCCCAGCCCGGTCAGATTCCACGAGGTGATCAGATCGAAGGGCAGGCTGCGATGGACCAGGCTGGCCAACTGCACGACCGGCAGACCGTAGCTGATGGCGTGCGGTTCCGAGCCCACGGTCAGCGGGCAATACAGCCAGGACCCGGTCCGGGCAAAACACTCGATCGCGCCCAGCGCCGGCAGCATCAGGCCCAGCGACATCAGGCGATCGAGCGGCCAGATGCCGTAGATCGGTGCCAGCACCAGCACCGGCAGCGCCAGCAGCGCCGACGTCCACCACCGCGGGCCGGAGCGGGCCGGGTTCAATCCTCGCTACCGGATCGCTGGTTGTCGGAGCGCAGCTGGCGCGAGCGAATCTGCTGCAGCAGCAGCCGGTTGGCGGCCAGCTGATCGGCCACGAAGGCGACCAGGACGGTCTGGAAACCCGCCAGCAAGAGCACCGCGGTCAGGATCAGCGACTGGACATGGCCGTCGCCCTCGCCCAGCAGCCAGAAGATCAGGAATCTCAGCCCCAGCAGCGTACCGAGAGCGAAACTGACCGCACCGATGGTGGCAAAGAACCGGAAAGGACGGTAGATCACGAAGATGCGCACGATGGTGATCATCGAGCGCTTGATGTAGGACGGGATGCTCTTGACCAGCCGCGAAGGCCTGAGATCGTCGTTGACCCGCACCGGCACCGAGGTGATCGCCATGTTGCGCTGCCCGGCCTGGATGATGGTCTCCAGCGTATAGGTGTAGTTGTTGAACACGTTCAACTCGGTCGCCGCGGCCCGGCTGATGGCGCGAAACCCCGACGGCGCATCCGGAATGTCGGTGCCGCTGGCCTTGCGCACCACCCAGCTGCCCAGGTTCTGCAGCTTTTTCTTCAGCCAGGAGAAATGCTCGATGTGGCTGATCGGGCGCTCGCCGATGACCAGATCCGCCTGCCCGGCGACCACGGGCGCGACCAGCTTCTCGATATCGCCGCCGTGGTACTGGTTGTCGGCATCGGTGTTGACGATGACATCGGCGCCCAGCTCCAGCCCGCGCTCCAGCCCGGTCATGAACGCCCGCGCCAGACCCTGGTTGCGGGTATGGCGAACGACGTGGTCGACGCCGTTGGCCCGCGCCACCTCGGCCGTGCCGTCGCTGGAGCCATCGTCGATGATCAGCCATTCAACGACATCACAACCGGGCACCTGGCGCGGCAGCTCGGCCAGCGCCAGCGGCAGGGTCTCGGCTTCATTGAAACAGGGAATCTGGATGATGAGTTTCACGAAATTTCGGCGCCCGCAAAGTTCATTCGCGAGTGTAGCCCATCCCTCGTGCTTTCCGGCCTGGCGCATCGAAACCTCGCCGGCCTCGATGAACCAGCAGCACCCCCCCGACCGGCCCCTGGCCGGAGCCGCAATCCTCGGCGGGCCAGCGCAAACCTGCACTCATCTGACTGGGAATGGCTCCCAGGACGCGGCATAATGCGCTCCGACACCGCTTCAAGGTGTCCGCCGACCACCACAAACCAAGGAGAAATCATGGCTGGCAAGTTCGAGATCTACAAGGACAAGGCCGGGGAGTTCCGCTTTCGCCTCAAGGCCAGTAACGGGCAGAACATTCTCGGCAGCGAGGGCTATGGCAAAAAAGCGAGTTGCCTGAACGGCGTCGAGTCGGTCAAGAAGAACTCGCAGGACCCGGACCGGTTCGAGTGCAACCAGACCGCATCGGGCAAGTGGACCTTCAGGCTCAAGGCGAGCAACGGCCAGGTCATCGGCACCAGCCAGACTTATGCCTCGGAATCGAGCTGCCGCAACGGCATGAAGAGCGTGACCACCCAGTCGGCCGACGCGACCGTCGACGATCAGACCTGAGGGTTCATTCCCACTCGATGGTCGCCGGCGGCTTGCCGGAGATGTCGTAGACCACGCGTGAGACCCCGTCGCACTCGTTGATGATGCGGCGCGAGACGTGGTCGAGGAAGGCGTGGTCCAGGTAGGCCCAGCGCGCGGTCATGAAGTCCACCGTCTCGACCGCGCGCAGGGCGATCACGTACTCGTAGCGGCGTGCGTCTCCGACCACGCCGACTGACTTGACCGGCAGAAACACCGCAAAAGCCTGGCTGACCTGGTCGTACAGGCCGGCCCGGCGCAGCTCGCTGATGAAGATGTGATCGGCTTTCTGCAGCGGCTCGACGAACTCCGGTCGGACTTCACCAAGAATCCGCACGCCCAGACCCGGACCCGGGAAGGGATGACGCATGACCAGCTCGCGCGGCAGACCCAGCTCGATACCGATGCGGCGCACCTCGTCCTTGAACAACTCTCTCAAGGGCTCGACCAGCTTGAGGTTCATCTCCTCGGGCAGGCCGCCGACGTTGTGGTGCGACTTGATGACCTTGGCCTTGCCGGTCTTGGCGCCGGCCGACTCGATCACGTCCGGGTAAATCGTGCCCTGGGCCAGCCAGGCCGCTTCCTCGTGGCTCTTGGCCGCGGCTTCGAACACGCGGATGAACTCGCGGCCGATGATCTTGCGCTTTTCCTCCGGATCCGACACCCCGGCCAGGGCGTTCATGAACTGATCGCGCGCGTTGACCCGCTCGACCCGAACGCCCAGGTGCTCGGCAAACGTCGCCATGACCTGATCGCCCTCCTGGAACCGAAGCAGGCCGGTGTCGACGAAGATGCACAGCAATTGATCGCCGATGGCCTCGTGCAGCAGGGCCGCGACCACGGAAGAATCGACCCCGCCCGACAGCCCGAGCAAGACGGTGTCCGAGCCGACCTGCTCGCGCACCCGCTCGAGCTGGTCGTCGATGATCGCCTCGGTCGTCCAGCCGGCCTCGCAGCCGCAGATATCGTGGACAAAGCGCTCGAGGATTCTCTTGCCCTGGGTCGTGTGGGTCACCTCGGGGTGGAACTGCAGACCGTAGTAATGACGGTCGTCGTCGCCCATGCCGGCGATCGGCGCCGACGGGGTGGTGCACAGGGTCTGGAACCCGGCCGGCAGCTCGATCACCTTGTCGCCGTGGCTCATCCAGACTTCCAGCAAGGCCCGGCCGTCGGTGTCGATGCGATCCTCGATGCCGCGGAACAGCTCACCCGGCTCGTGCAGGGCGACCTCGGCGTAGCCGAACTCCTTTTCATCCGAAGGGCTGACGGTGCCGCCGAAATGCGTCGCCATGGCCTGCATGCCGTAGCAGATGCCGAGCAGCGGCACGCCGAGTTCGAAGACCACCGGCGGAATGCGGGGGCTGTCGTCGAAGGCCACCGACTCCGGCCCGCCCGACAGAATAATCCCCGAGGCGGCAAAATCGGCAATCGCCTGATCGCCGACGTCGAACGGCATGATCTCGGAATACACCCCGATCTCGCGCACCCGGCGCGCAATCAGCTGGGTGTACTGCGAGCCGAAGTCCAGAATCAGAATCCGGTCGGCGTGAATATCGGCCGTCATAACGACAAAGCTCCTAAAGAAACCGCGGATGAACGCAGATCAACGCAGATAAAGAACCAGAGAAATTCAAATCCGCGTTCATCTGCGTTCATCTGCGGTTCCCTTAAGTTTTGAGACCTTGGCAAGCCGATCAACCCAGCTTGTAGTTGGGCGCTTCCTTGGTGATGGTGACGTCGTGGGCGTGCGACTCGCGTACGCCCGAGGCGGTGATGCGCACGAAGCGCGGGCGGGTGCGCATCTCGTCGATGGTCGCGCAGCCGACGTAGCCCATGCTCGAACGCAGGCCGCCCATCAGCTGGTGGACCACGGCTTCCATCGAGCCCTTGTACGGTACCCGGCCCTCGATGCCTTCCGGCACCAGCTTTTCGGCCGAGGTGTCGGCCTGGAAATAGCGGTCCTTGGAACCGAGCTGCATCGCGCCCAGCGAACCCATGCCGCGATAGCTCTTGTACGAACGCCCCTGGAACAGCTCGATTTCGCCCGGGGCTTCCTCGGTCCCGGCCAGCAGGCTGCCGATCATGACCGCCGAAGCGCCGGCGGCGATCGACTTGGCCAGGTCGCCGGAAAAGCGGATGCCGCCGTCGGCAATCACCGGCACCGACATCTCCCGAAGCGCCTCGGCCGCGGCCGCGACTGCGCTGACCTGCGGCACGCCAACCCCGGCCACCACCCGGGTGGTGCAGATCGAGCCCGGGCCCTGGCCGATCTTGACCCCGTCGGCACCGGCCTCGGCCAGCGCCTGGGCGCCGTCGCCGGTCGAGACGTTGCCGCCGATGATCTGGACGTCGGGGTAGTGCTGCTTGACCCAGCGAATCCGCTCGAGCACGCCGCTGGAGTGGCCGTGCGCGGTATCGACGACCACGATGTCGATGCCGGCCTCGACCAGGGCGGCGATGCGGTCCTCGGTGTCGCCGGCCGTGCCGACCGCGGCGGCGGCCAGCAGCTGCTCCGAGCTGTCCTTGGCGGCGTTGGGGAAGTCCTTGGACTTCTGAATGTCCTTGACCGTGATCAGGCCCCTGAGCTCGAAACGGTCGTTGACCACCAGCACCTTCTCGATGCGGTAGCGATGCAGCAGCCCCAGCACCTCGTCCTGACTGGCGCCCTCCTGGACCGTGACCAGCTTGTCCTTGCGCGTCATGATGTTGCGCACCGGATCCTCGAGCCGGGTCTCGAAGCGCATGTCGCGGCTGGTGACGATGCCGACCAACTCGTCCTTGTCGACCACCGGCACACCCGAGATGTTGTGCAGGCGGGTCAGGTCGATGACCTCGCGGATGGTGGTGTAGGGGCTGACCGTGATCGGATTCTTGATCACGCCGGCCTCGTATTTCTTGACGATGCGGACCTGCTCGGCCTGGCCTTCGATGGACATGTTCTTGTGGATCACCCCGACGCCGCCGGCCTGGGCCATGGCGATGGCCAGGCGCGCCTCGGTCACGGTATCCATGGCGGCCGAGGCCAGCGGCACGTTCAGGCGCAGATCGCGGGTGATGCGGGTCGACAGGTCGACGTCGCGCGGCATCACCTCGGAGTAGGCCGGCACCAGCGAGACATCGTCAAAGGTCAAGGCTTCTTCGATCAGGCGCATGGCGAAAACACTCCGGCAGGTCAATCGCGCATTATAGCAGCGCGACCTCATCGACCGGCTTGATACCATAGGGTCGGTTGCCCGCCGGGCAGCGACCGGCCGCCCATCCACCGAGAGCAAAACCCCATGGCAGAAAAAGGCGCAATCATCGAGCTCATCGCCCTGATCCGCCTGGAGCGGGCCGAGGAGATGGCCGAGAAACTCGAGGAGATGGCGGTCCAGGACATCGCCGACGCCATGGGCGAGCTCGAGGCCGAGGAACGCATCGCGGTCCTGCGCACCCTGCCGGCCGAGCGCCGCACCGACACCTTTTCCTACCTCACGCCGGGGCTTCAGCGCGAGGTCATCGACAGCCTCGAACAGACCGAGGCCCGGCGCATGCTCAGGGAGATGGTGCCCGACGACCGCACCGCGTTCCTGGAAAGTCTCGAGCCCGAGGACCTCGAGAACTTCCTGAAATTACTCAGCCCGGACGACCTGAAGCAGTCGCTCAAGCTGCTCGGCTACCCGGAAGAATCCATCGGCCGCCTGATGACGCCGCGCTTCGTGGCCGTGCGGCCGTCGTGGACGGTCGCCCGGGCGCTCGACCACATCCGCCACGAGGCCCATCGCGGCGAGACCATCAACTTCGTCTTCGTCACCGACGAGCGCGGCCACCTGCTCGACGCGGTCAAGCTCAAGGACTTCATCCTCGCCCGCCAGGACGCCAAGGTCGAGACCCTGATGGACGAGGAGTACTACTCCGTCCAGGCCTCGGCCGACCGCGAGGAAGCCGTCCAGGTCATCCAGCGCTACGACATCAACACCCTGGCCGTCACCGACAAGAACGGCGTGATGCTCGGCATCGTCACGGTCGACGACATCATGGACGTGGCCGAGCAGGAAACCACCGAGGACTTCCACAAGCTCGGCGGCACCGGCAGCCTCAACGTCTCGCTGCGCGAGGCCTCGGCCGGCTTCCTGTACCGCAAGCGCATCGGCTGGCTGCTGATCCTGGTGGTGGTCAACCTGGTTTCCGGGCTCTCGATCGCCCTGTTTCAACCGGCCATCGAAGCGGTCATCGCGCTGGTGTTCTTCCTGCCGCTGATCATCGCCGGCAGCGGCAACGCCGGCAGCCAGTCGGCCACCCTGATGGTGCGCGCCCTGGCCACCGGCGACGTCGAGGCCAAGGACTGGCTGAAGCTGTGGGGCAAGGAATTCGCCGTCGCCCTGGGGCTGGGCCTGACCATGGGCGTGGCCGTGGCGGCTGTCGGCGCCTGGCGCGGCGGGCCGGAACTGGGGCTGGAACTGGCAGCCGTGGTCGGGCTGGCGATGCTGGCGGTGGTCATCATGGGCGCGATGCTCGGCATGCTGCTGCCGTTCATCCTGCAGCGGCTGAACATGGATCCGGCCACGGCCAGCACGCCGCTGATCACCTCGGTGGCCGACGTGCTGGGGATTCTGGTCTACTTTTCGATTGCCAGCGCGATCCTGGGCTTGCCGGGGTAGGACGGGTCAGGGTTTGATCCATTTGAAAAACCGCATCGGCGGCACGTTCAGCGCCTCCAGCTCGACCTCGGGCGCACCCATCACTTCCCGGCCCATGCGGCCGACGTGGCCGCGGAACTGGTAGGCGACGAAGACGCCGCCGGGAGCCAGACGGTCGCGCACGGCTTCGAGCACGGCGTTGCCGACCTGGCGCGGCATGGTCGAGAAGGGGATGCCGGAGACCACCGCGTCGGGTGCCGGCAGCTTGTGCCGGTCGAGAATCTCGCCCAGCTCGGCGGCGCTGCCGGTGTGTGAAATCAGGCGCGGGTCGTCGATCTCGGCGAGCAGCTCGCCAAAGCGGGCGTCGAGCTCGATCGTCAGCAGTCTGGCCTCAGCCGGCATCGCGTCCAGCAGCGCCCGGGTGGTGCCGCCGGTGCCCGGGCCCAGCTCGACCAGGCAACGCGACTGAGCGGCACCGGACAGCCGCACCAGGCGCTGCTCGAGAAAACGCGAACTCGGCACCACCGAGCCGACCTGCTCGGGGCTTCTTAAGAAACCGCGAAAGAATGCCACCACGCCAGAACCGCGCCGGCCACGATCGCGTCGGGATTGCTCGAGCATCCAGGGCGCCTGCTGACTATAGAATCTTCAGTCTAACATCGGGCGGGGGTTTACCTGAAACCCCTCAAACGGTATCCTAGCCGGCTTCGATGGAACGCGACCGACTCGCACCTCATCGAATGAATGCGACAATACGGTTTACGGAGAGGTGGCCGAGTGGCTGAAGGCGCTCCCCTGCTAAGGGAGTATGGGGTTTGTAGCCTCATCGAGGGTTCGAATCCCTCCCTCTCCGCCAGAAATGAAAGCCCCCGCGACGCGGGGGTTTTTCATTTCTACCGGAGCGGGAGGCTCGATTCAAACCCTGAGGTTCGAACCGAGCCGAAGGCGAGCTCGATGCGGCGCAGCCGCATCAATCCCGTGGCGGCTGATCAAGAACCAGCCGCACCAATTCCTCCGCCAACTCCTCCGCCTTCGCCTCCACCGTCTTCAACACCACCTCCGCGTTCTCCGGCACCTCGTACGGCGCGCTGATCCCGGTGAAGTTGGGGATCAGCCCGGCGCGGGCCTTGGCGTACAGGCCCTTGACGTCGCGCTGCTCGCACACCTCCAGCGGGGTATCGACGAAGACCTCGATGAACTCGCCTTCGGAGAACCGCTCGCGGACCATGCGCCGCTCGGAGCGATAGGGCGCGATGAAGCTGACCAGCACGATCAGGCCGGCGTCGGTCATCAGCCGGGCGACTTCGCCCACGCGGCGGATGTTTTCGATCCGGTCGGTCTCGGTAAAGCCGAGGTCGCGGTTCAGGCCATGACGGACGTTGTCGCCGTCGAGCAGGTAGGTGTGGTGGCCCATGGCCAGCAGCTTCTTCTCGGCCAGGTTGGCGATGGTCGACTTGCCCGAGCCGGACAGGCCGGTCAGCCAGACGCACTTCGGCGCCTGACCCTTGAGCCGGGCGCGTGCGGTCTGATCGACGTCCACCGCCTGCCAGTGGACATTCTGGGCCCGGCGCAGGGCGTA
>JAWLFD010000052.1:0-11922 GCA_041685745.1 Wenzhouxiangella sp. | reverse complement strand
CCGCGCGTATCAGGGTGCGGTGTCGGGCCCGCTCGGGGAGACGCTCGGCTATCGCCTGGCCTACGCCAGCGAGCGCAGCGACGGCTACCAGGACAACGCTTTCCTGGATCGCGATGACCTCGCCGGGATCGACGAGCAGACCCTGCGCGGCCGCCTGCGCTGGCGCCCGCACCAGCGGCTGACGGTCGACTTCACCGGGCTGTACCTGGACATAGACAACGGCTACGATGCCTTTTCGCTGGACAACACCCGCACCACCCTGTCCGATGAGCCCGGCCACGATCGCCAGGAAACCCTGGCCGGCTCCATGCGCCTGCGCTGGCAGGCGGCCGATGCGTTCGGCGTCGAGGCGCTGCTCAGCCGGGTCGACGCCGACCTCGAATACGGCTTCGACGAGGACTGGAGCTTCGTCGGGCTGTGCGAGGTCTTCGAATGCCCGTTCGGGGGCTATTCCTCGTTCGACAACTACCTGCACGACAACCGCAACACCACGCTCGATCTGCGCGCGGTCTCGGCCTCCGGCCCGGACGAGTTCGGCTGGGTGATCGGCGCCTACCAGCGCGACCAGACCCAGCGACTGCGTCGGGTCTACACCTTTCTGGCAGAGGATTTTCTGCGCGACTACGAGACCGACAACCGCGCCCTTTACGGCCGGGTCGAGGTGCCGCTGGCCGACCGCGTCAAGCTCGAGGCCGGACTTCGCCTTGAGCAGCGCGAAGCGCGCTATGTTGACAGCGACGGCGCCCGCTTCCGGCCCGACGAGAACCTGTGGGGCGGGCGGCTGGCGCTGCAGTACCGCCTGGCCAACGGCGGCCAGGCCTATGCGCTGGCCTCGCGCGGCTACAAGGCCGGCGGCGTCAACAGCGACTCGACCGTCCCCGACACCCAGCGCGAGTTCGCCACCGAGGTGCTGTGGAACTACGAGCTCGGCTTCAAGGGACGCTTCGGGCAGGGCCGGGTCGACGTGCGCGCGGCGCTGTTCTTCCAAGACCGCGAGGATATCCAGACCCAGCAGTCGCTGGTCGTGCCGATCGAAGGCAGCCTGTGCCCGTGCCGCTTCATCGAGTTCCAGACCAACGCCACCGCCGGCCAGAGCTACGGCCTGGAGGCCGAGCTCAACTGGCAGATCAGCGATTCGATCCAGGCTTTCGGCAGCCTGGGGCTGATGGACTCTAGGTTCGAGGATTTCCTCAACTTCTCGCACGTCGACGCCGACCCTCAGAGCGGACAAGCCGTCGACCTGGACGGTCGCGATCTGCCCCATGCGCCCAACTACATGTTTGCCCTCGGCGCCGTGTTCCAGCTGACCGAGCGCTGGTATCTGCGCGCCGAGGTCGAGGGCAAGGATTCATTTTTCTTCTCCAGCCGCCACGAGGTGCGCTCGAACGCCTACGAACTTCTCCACGCCCGGCTCGGCTATCGCACCGGGGGCTGGGATCTGGCGCTGTGGGCGCGCAACATCGCCGACGCCGAGGTCAAGACGCGCGGCTTCGGCAGCTTCGGCAACGACCCTAGAGACGGCTACATCGTCGAGCCCTATTTCCAGTTCGGCCAGCCGCGGGTGATCGGTGCATCGGCCAGCTATGCCTTCTGATCAAAGGCTTAGGGCGCGCTGATGCCTGAGCGCTGGCTCGATACCCTGGCCGAAAGCCTGGCCGCGATGTCGGCCTGGGAGGCCGCGGCCGTGGTGCTGGCCGTGGCCTACCTGCTGCTGGCCGTGCGCCAGAACCCGTGGTGCTGGGCGGCGGCTTTCGTGAGCACGGCGATTTTCACCGCCCTGTTTTGGCAGGTGCAGCTGGTCATGCAGTCCACGCTCAACGTCTACTACATGGCCATGGCGGTTTACGGCTGGTGGCAGTGGCGGCATGGTGGACAGGGGCAGGGTGAGTTGCCGATCGTGCGCTGGCCCTGGCGGCGGCACCTCCTGACCGTGGGCCTCATCTTGGCGTGCGCACTGATCTCGGGCTGGCTGCTGGCCCGCCACGGCGGCGCGGCCCGACCCTACCTGGACTCGCTGATCACCTGGGCTGCGGTGGTCACCACCTTCATGGTCGCGCGCAAGGTGCTGGAGAACTGGGCCTACTGGATGGTGATCAACAGCCTGGCGGTGTTCCTGTTCCTGGATCGCGGCATGCTGCTGACCGCCGCCCTGCACGCGGCCTACCTGGTGATCTCGGTGTTCGGCTGGGCCAGCTGGCTGCGCGATTACCGGCACATGGAACAGGCCGGGAAGGAGCCCGGTGCATGAGCTCAAGCCGGTCGGACGACGCTCTGGATTCGCGGCTGACCGCGGCGCTCGATGCCTGGAGGCAATGGGACCTGGGCCTGACCGGGCGGCCTGAAGTCGTGGCCGCGGTTGCAGGCGGGCGCACCAACCGCAGTTTCCGCCTGGCCGCGCCGGGGCTCGATGGTCACCTGCTGCTGCGGCTCAATCATCCTGATCCGGCCAGCCTGGGCATCGACCGGGCGCTGGAACGCGAGATCCTGGGCAAGACCGCCGCTGTCGGCATCAGCCGGCCTTTTCTGCACTGGGATCCGGACGATCGATTCGTGGTCTTTGCCTGGCTGGCCGCGCGCACCTGGACCGATGCCGACCTGGCCTCGCCGATCCAGCGCGCGCGCCTGTGGCCGCTGCTCGAGCACCTGGGTGAGATCGAACTCGATCGGCCGCGGCGCCATTACCAGGCCTACCTGAACCACTACTGGCGCCAGCTCGAACGATTCGGCGCCATCGAGCCCGAGCTGGACAAACGGTGGCGGCAATTCCAGCCGCGCCTGGCGGCCTTCGATCGCGCGTCCTGGCCAGCGCGCCTGGTCCACCACGATCTCGTACCGGCCAACATTCTCGACTGCAAGGATCGCCTGTACCTGATCGACTGGGAATACGCCGCGCCCGGCCACCCGGACATCGATGCCTGGAGCATCGACCCAGGCAGCGTCAGGGAACCCTTTATCCCCGAGATGATGGGCTGGATCAACGATCTCTGGGAAAGACTGACCCGGGCTCAGGATCAGTACAAGCGCTCGACGTAGGACTCGATCGGCTTGCGCACGCGGTCCTCTTCATCGTTGGCCCACTTGCGCGGCGGCAGCTCCGGGGCCGGCGGCGGCTGGTCGTCGTAAGGGACTTTCTTGAGAATGTGGGCAATGCAGTTCAGACGCGCGTGACGCTTGACGTCGGCATCGACGAAGTACCACGGCGAGACCTCGGTATCGGTGTACTTCAGCATCTCGTCCTTGGCCTGGGAGTAGTCGGCCCAGCGGTCGCGCGCCTTGATGTCCATCATCGAAAGCTTCCAGCGCTTGGCCGGATCTTCGACCCGGGCTCTCAGGCGCGCTTCCTGCTCGCGTTCGCTGACCGAGAACCAGTACTTGATCAGCTGAATGCCCTCGCTGATGAGCATGTCCTCGAACTCGGGACACGAGTGCATGAAGCGCTGAACCTGTTCCTCGCTGGCAAAGCCCATCACCCGCTCGACGTTGGGGCGGTTGTACCAGGAGCGGTCGAACAGCACGATCTCGCCGGCCGCCGGCAGGTGCTGGACGTAGCGCTGGAAGTACCACTGGGTCTTTTCTCGATCCGAGGGCACGCCCAGGGCGACGGTTCGGACCACGCGCGGATTGGTCATGTCGGTGATGCGCTTGATCACCCCGCCCTTGCCGGCCGCATCGCGCCCCTCGAACAGGATCACCACGCGCCGGCCCGACTCGACCACGCTGTGCTGCAGCTTGACCAGCTCCAGCTGCAGGCGGCGCAGCTCGCGCACGTACACCTTCTTTTTGAGCTTGCCCTTGGCGTTGTAGTCCTCAGGCCCGAAACGGCGGTTGTCTGACAGTTCCTGCATGTCTGCTCCTCAGTTGTCGTTCTCGGCCAGCAGTGCCAGCACGTTGGCCAGACCCAGCAGCCGGTCGGCGGTCAGACCAGTTCGGCTTTGTCCCAGCAGCGCCACGGTCTCGGCCTGCTCGACCAGAACACCTGCCCCGGTCGGGTCGGTTTGGCCCTGGTCTAACTGGTCAAGCAGCGCGCGAATGGCCCGGTTCTGCTGCTCGTCCAGATGCCGACCGCGCTCGAGCTGGTCCAGATAGGCACGCGCCACCGCCGTCTCGGCCGGCCAGCGTACCTGGAACTGCTGCTGCGGGTTGAACACCTCGTCCCCGAACGGCAAGGCCGCGGCCGCGATTTCGCTTTCGCTCAAAAACTCGCTCGGGCGGAGGGCGAACACGTCCAGGCCGCGCACGATCTCGGTGCCGAAGACCCGACCGCGGTGCCAGTACGATGACCAGTAGCCGCCGGTCACCAGGGCTTCACCATCGATCGGGCCGCGATCGAAAAAGGCGATCTCGACCGGGTTGGCCGAGTCGGTGAAATCGAACACCGAGATCCCGCCCTGGTACCAGGACTGGACCATGATGTCGCGCCCGGGCACCGGAATCAGCGAGCCGTTGTGGGCCACGCAGTTCTCCTGCTCGGACTGGGGTGCCGGCAGCTTGTAATAGCTGCGAAACACCAGCCGGCCGTCGACGATGTCGTAGATCGCGTTCGCACCCCAGTTCGACGGGTCGGAGGCACGGCAGCGCGGCCGCATGCCGCCGCCCCATTCGTCGGTGAAAACCACCTTGGTGCCGTCGTTGTTGAAAGTCGCCGAGTGCCAGTAGGCGAAACCCGGGTCCACGACCGCGTCGATCCGGACCGGGTTGATCGGATCGGAAATATCGAACAGGATGCCGTTGCCCGAGCAGGCGCCGGCGGCCAGATCCAGCTCAGGAAAGACGGTGATGTCGTGGCAGTGGTTGGTCTCGGACGAGGTCTGGGTTCCGGGCCCATGATCGCCGCGCTCCCAAAGCCCGGCCAGAATCCCGCTGTCGGGGTCGGCGAACACGGCCGGGCTGTGAATGATGCGCGCCTCCTGCGGCCTGTCGACCGGAATTTCTATCACGTCGATCCGAAACAGCGCCGTGCCTTCGTCGCGCCAGGGGGATTCGTCGATGCAGCCGGGCAGCTCGTCCTCCTCGCGCACCGTGGCGATCCCGGAGTTGTAGACGATGATCCGCTCCTCCGGGTCCGGCCCGGACACCACGCTATGGGTGTGCGATCCGCGGCAGGTCTGGACCTGGCCGACCTGGATCGGCAAGGCGCGATCGCTGATGTCGAAGATGCGAAGCCCCCGGAAGCGTTCCCCGCTGACCGGCTGGGCCACGCCCTTGAGGCCGCAGTCGACCCGACCGCGGATCTGCTCGACCGACACGATCAGCAGCTCACCGACCACCGAGACATCCCCCTGCCCGCCCGGGCAGACCACCGCCGAGAGCAGCTGCGGGTCGTCGGGGTCGGCGATGTCGTAGAGCTTGAAGCCGTGATAATTGCCGACCACCATCAGCTCGCCGGCAAACGCCAGATCGGTGTTGGCGAAATCGAGCAGCGCCGGACGCGACCGATCCGAAGCGGTCTCGTCGTCCTCCTCGCGCTCGCCGGAAAGCTCGCGCAGACGTGCCTGCGGCAGCGCGGCCGGATTGGCCGGATCGAAGAAACCTTCCGGCTTGGGCAGCGAAGCGCTCGCCTGCAGGTGCCAGATGGCTTGGCCGGCATCGCGGAAACCGGCCGCCAGCCCAACGCGCGGATCGGCGCTGTAGCCGGCCAGCATCACCGTCATCCGGTCGATTTCAGCCGCCTGATCGTTCTGAATGTCGCTGGCGAACTCGTACAGGGCCGGATCCTGGGCCGAGCCGGGCTGTTCCATCAGCGCCTCGACCATCACCAGGGCCCCACGATGGTGCTCGATCATCAGTTCCAGGTAGAGCCGATCGAACGCTTCGGCTTGGGCGACCTCGAGCTCGGTCATCTGCTCCGGCGTGGCCATCCCTTCCATGCCGTGCTCGGCGTGATGGTGATGATGGCCATGATCACCGTCCTCGGGCGCGGCCACGTGCGCCAACCAGTCGCGCGCCGGCACCGTCTCGCCGCGCTCGCCGAGCCACTGTTCCATCAGCTCGATCTCGTCGAGCTGGGTGGTCTCGATGCGCCGGGCCAGATCGAGCAACTCGCGGCTCTGGCTGCGCTCGGGCGCCAGCGCCGACATGTCCAGTGCCTGCTGATGGTGCGGAATCATGTCGCTCATGAAGCGCACGTCGGCCGCCGAGTGCCGCAGCCCGGCCAGCTCGACCGCTGCAGCGGCATCGATCTGGCGGCTGGGTTGCCCCGGCTCGCCGGGCTGGATGATCGGCGGCGAGGCGGCACTCGCGGCCGTCATCGACAACGACAGCACCATCAGCAGCGCCATATTCACAAACAGGGCGCGCGCGGCGCCGGCAGGAACAGCGATCATTCGAGAAGCCTTGGTGAAACGAAAAGCAAATCTAGCAGACCCTGATCGAGACTGCGCGGCCTTGTCGCCCGGTTTTCAGGGCCGCAGGAATGCCGGACCGTGACCGGCCTGCAGCATCGCCCGGTACAGCGCCAGGTTCCAATCCGCACCCGAAAGGCCGGTATGTTCCAGCGGATCGTCGGTTTCCGGCGCCACGCCGAAGGCGGCGGCAACCTCGGCGTTTCGCAATGCGATCGTCCCGGCCCCGAACGCCATGGACGGCAGATCGAGGGCGAAATACAGGTAGAGCCGATCGTACGCCGAGCCGTGGCGGCGCAGCAGCGCGTCCAGGAAGGACCGATCGAAGGGCGCGTTGTAGGCGGTGAAAACGAACCGCCGATCCCCGGCGAACCGGGCGTGAAATTCCAGAAAGCGCCGAACCGCTTCGGCCGGCGCGACGGCTTCCAGATCCTGCCAGCGCGCGACCGAAAAACCGTTGATGCTGCGGGCAATCTCGCCGGCGCGCTGCGGATGCTCGGGCATGATACGCACGAAGAACCGGCCCAGTTCCTCGCCGGTTAGCGTGACATAGATGGCACCGAGATCCACCATTTCATGATGGCCGGGATTCAGTCCGGTGGTCTCGACATCGACGATGGCCAGCCCCCACTGCTCCGGCGCTTCATGCGGCCAGGGCTCCAGCGCCCAGGCTCCCTGTACTGTCCAGACCAGACTTGCTAGAAAAAATACCGTCCGCATGGGTAGTCCTCTTCCTCGTCACAACCGATTAAACCCGGGTCCACCAGGGCCGGCTCGCTGTTCAGCCGTTCCCGAGCAGATGGGTCACCAGCAGCACGCCGCCTGATCCCATGGCCGCACCGGCGACCACCGCTGCCGACAGCAGCCAGCGCATGCGGCGCACCGCATTCTGGTACTCCGGTGCGCCGACATCCTGGCACAGCAACGACTCCCGCGGAACTTCCAGCACCGCGCACAGCGATGAAATGGTCTCATTGGAGGCTGCGGCCTGGTTCTCCACCCGCTGGACGGTGCGCAGGCTCAGGTCGGCAATTTCGGCCAGCTGCTGCTGCGTCCAGCCGCGCCGCTGGCGCTCCTGGCGAACACGATCGCTGGAGATCTCCATCAGCCACCTCCTCCAGTCAGCGTCGCCAGGGCCTGCTGACCAAAGACCAGCCAGGTCCAGGTCACCGGCATGTAGCGGCGCAGCACCCTCTCAACCCACTGGCGGATTCTGCTCCGGAAGGCACTCATTTCAGCAACCATCCGACCAGGTAGCCGAAGCCAAGCCCAACGACGAGCCCGCCCAGCATGGGCAGCAGCAACTTCTTTCCGGCAAAGCGCCAGTCCAGGCGCCCGGTGGCTGGATCGATACGGATTGACTCGACGGCATACACGTCCGAGTCGACCAGTTCACCGTCTCGATAAAGCCTCAGCTGCAGAGAACCCAGCTTCATCTGAAACTCCAGCCGGTAGCGACGCCCCGCGATTTCGAAATCGTGCGGCGTCAGAAAGCGGAAGCTGCGCTTGTCGGAGACCACGCGCTCGGTCTCGCCTTCGACCACCGAGACCGTCTCGCGGCCGCTCCAGGCCGAAGCCCAGTAGCGAACGACAATGCCGTCCACGTCGAACCAGCACTCGATGCCGCTGCGCGCGGTGATCTTCATTCTTGAATTCCCGTTGGCCGACGCTGAGCCGCCTGCCTGATTATTGTTGCTCATTTCGGTTCCTCGTGATCGCGCCGTATTGCGCGGAACCGATTACAGGCGTTTTGTGCGATCTGGCCAACGACAGCCACCTGCCATGGCGTGCCGTTGTCGCATGCGACAGCAATGCGCCAGGCCCTTGCCGGCCGTCAGGTTGTCCAGAAACCCGGCCGATGAAGCAGCCGGTGCTTGAAATCCGCTCAGGCCGAGTTGTCCTCGCCCAGACCAGCCAGCCAGTCGTCGTCGGAGCCTTCGGCGATGTCTTCGAACAGGAAGGTCGACAGGTAGCGCTCGCCGGTGTCGGCGACCATGGCCAGGATGGAAGCACCTTCCGGCGCAGTCTCGGCCACCTTGAGGGCTGCAGCGACGGAGCCGCCGCCGGAAATCCCGGTAAAGATGCCCTCTTTGGCGGCCAGGGCCAGGGCGGTGTCGCGTGCCTCTTCATCGGTTACCGGCACGATCTGATCGGCGATCTCGCGGTCGAGCACCGCGGGGATGAAGTCCGGCGTCCAGCCCTGGATCTTGTGCGGGCTCCAGTCCTTGCCCGCCAGCAGCGAGGCACCGGCCGGCTCGGTCGCGATCACTTTCAGCTCCGGCCGGGCGAGCTTGAGCATCTGCCCGGCGCCGGTCAGCGTGCCGCCGGTGCCCCAGGCGGTAACGAAGTAATCCAGCCGCCGGTTGGCGAAGTCGCGCAGGATTTCCGGGCCGGTGGTGTTTCTGTGATACGCCGGGTTGGCCGGGTTCTCGAACTGCCGGGCCAGGAACCAGCCATGCTGCTCGGACAATTCCCGGGCCTTTCTCACCATGCCCGAGCCACGCTCGGCCGCCGGGGTCAGGATGACCCTGGCCCCCAGCGCGCGCATCAGTTTCCGGCGCTCGACCGAGAAGGTCTCGACCATCACCGCCACGAACGGGTGGCCGCGCGCGGCACAGGCCATGGCCAGGGCGATACCGGTGTTGCCGGAGGTCGCCTCGATCACGGTCTGGCCGGGCCGGAGCTCGCCGCTTGAAGTCGCATCGTCGATGATGGCAATGGCCAGGCGATCCTTGACTGAAGCCATCGGGTTGAAGAACTCGAGCTTGGCAAACAGGTCGACGTGGTCGGGCGCGAGCCGATTGATGCGCACGACCGGCGTGTTGCCGATGGTCTGGAGAATGTCGTCATGAATCATGTCAAGGACTTCGCTGTCGGGGTCTTTGGGCTTGGACACGAAACACCGTCGAGGATTCCGCAAGCGAAAATCGGCACAGTTCGCCCCCGCCTGGAGACAGACCCCTATAATCTGCCCGGTAAGCCGTCCCGCCACACAGGCGCCACACCCAAAGCGAGACGATCGGCATGAAGCGAGAAGAACTGGTGGACATACTGATGAAGGAGTTCGACCGCAAGGGCGACGGGGTCCTGTCGCGCGGCGAGTTCCGCGAACTGGTCAAGTACCTGATCGGCGAGCACGGCATCCGGATCAGCTCGCGCATCTTCGAACAGTTCGATCACGATCACGACAACGCCATCACCCGCGACGAACTCCTGGAGCTGGTCGACGAGTACTGGCTCTAATCCGTCAACAGACCCTGCAGCAGTTCCCAGGCCGCACCTTCGGTCATCAGCACGTCGAAGTGGCCCGCCGGCGGATCCAACCGGTGCACCCGACCTTGGCCACCGGAAGCGCTCAGGCGCTGGGCAAACCGTTCGCTCTGGTCCAGCGGCACGATGCGATCGTTTTCGGCATGGACCAGCTCGATCCGGATGGTCGACCCAGGGAGGTTGTCGATGGGGCTGACCGCGCGATAGCGCTCCGGCCGCTCGTCCGGGGCACCGCCCAGCACCCGACGGGCACCGGCCCGACAGCCCTCCGCTTCCGCCGCGTACGCGGTCATGTCGGTGATCGGCGCCAGCGCCAGCACGCGCTCGACCATCAGGGGATCGGCGGCGAACAAGGGGTGATCGCGCGCGAAGCTCGGCCGCGCTGCCAGCCAGAGCGCCAGCTGACCGCCGGCCGAATGACCGAGCAGGGTGATCCTGTCGAGGTCGAGGTCATGCGGGCCGGCCTCAGCAGACAGGGCGTCCAGCGCCGCGGCGGCGTCCAGAAAGGTCTGCGGCCAGCCGTCGTCGTGCTCCGACGGTCGCCGGTATTCCACGTTCCAGGTCGCATGGCCAAGCGCCGTGATCGCCTCGGACAGCGGCCGGATATGGGCCAGATCGAAATTCGGCAGCCAGCAACCGCCGTGCAGCAGGACCACGACGGGATGGGGACCGGCGCCGGCGGGTACCCGCAGTTCCGCGAATTGTTCGGGCGCGGCGCCGTAGGCAACGGTCCGGTCGGCGGCGGAAGCCTGCTGGGCAATCACGCGTTCCCAGGTCGCCGGTCCGTCAGCCAGGACCAGGACCGGTAACAGGGCCAGCGACCATGCGGCAATCCGGATCCTCGACATGTGCCTTCTCCGTGGAAATCCGATCGTCATCTTCCCTGCCGACGCCCGCCGAAGCAAGTCCCGATCGCGATCACTTCGGGCGCTGTAGACTGCCCGGCCGCATGTCTTGCAACCAGCCGAGCCGAACTTGAACCTCCCCGCCGCGCTACTTCCTGTCTGGCTGATGCTGGCGGCCTGGCCCGTTTTGCTGGCTTTCGTTGCCTGGAACGCGGTCGGCGCGCCCTGGCACCTGCTGCGTGCGAACGGCCTGGGCGGTCTCTGGGTCGCCGCATCCACGCTCCTGGCCGGGCTGTGGTGGATGAAGGCCGGCGCCCATGCCGGGCTGGAGTTTCACCTGCTTGGCCTGACCGCCATGGTGCTGATGTTCGGCTGGCGGCTGGCAATGGTCGGCGGCTTCATCGCCCTGGGTCTGCTGGCCACGGCGGGCGTCTATGACTGGGCTGCCGTCGGTCTGAACGGACTGATCGGCGTGGTCTTGCCGGTCGTGCTGGCCGACCGGCTGCACGGCCTGATCCATCACTGGCTGCCGAAACACTTTTTCGTTTACCTGATGGTCGCCGCCCATTTTTCTTCGATGGTGGTGATCGCGGCCGCGATCATCGCCGGCGGCCTGGTGTTACTCTTGCTGGGCGCTCAGCCCTGGCCCCGGATCGTCAATGACTATCTGCTGTTCCTGCCCATGATCATGCTGCCGGAAGGGTTTCTCAACGGCGCAGTGCTGACCATGCTGACCCTGGTCCGGCCCGCCTGGGTACGCAGCTTCGACGACCGCGACTATCTCGACGGCAAGTGATCGAGTCAGAACAGCAACAATCGCCCGCATCCTGGAGCTCCGCGCATCGGGGTGATCGACAACGAAGACAGGTGCTTCTGGCACTGCTGGTCATCACGTTCCTGGGCGGACTGTTCTTCGGCACCCTGAACTGGATGCGCGGCATCGTCCCTGCGGCCCTGATCGAATTTGTCTTCGCCGCCTTCTGCGTCATCGCCTATCCGTTCGTGCACAAGACCCGGCACATCCAGCGCTGGGCGCTTGCCGTGACCCTGCCCTGGATTCTGGCGGTCTGGGTGGTGGTCGCCCTGCCGGCGGCAGCGTCCTCGGTGTTCATCTGGGCGCTGGTACTGCCGATCCTGCTGATGTTTCTGCTGGGTCGCCGGATCGGTCTCGGTCTGTCGCTGGCCTCGCTGCTGGGGGCCCTGGTCATTGCCCTGGTGCGATTCGGCCTGCCGCAGGATGCAGACCAGATCGCCTACGCGGCCAACCTGATCATCGCGGCCGTAGCCATCGTCGTGCTGGCCTATGTCTACGAGCGGGCGCGGGAAAAGGCCGAAGTGAATCTGCGCCACCTGGCGGTCACCGATACCCTCACCGACCTCCCGAACCGCACCCTCGTGTATGAGAACTTTGCCCGCATGAAGGCGCTGGCACTCCGACAGAAAAGGCCGCTGAGCCTGCTGCTGAT
>JAWLFD010000279.1:0-2894 GCA_041685745.1 Wenzhouxiangella sp. | reverse complement strand
GCTCTCGCCACCGGTTGCTTCATTGTCGAGGAAATCGTATTCGGTCTCGATGTTGTCAGACTGGAAATCGCGTTCGAGGTAGTTAATCCCCATCGAGATACCGACGTTACTTTCGCCACCAAAAGCGTCGAGCACGTTGCTATAGGCCAGCTCGCCACGGGCGCCGCTTTCGCTGCCAAGATCCGCGTGCAAACCTTCTATACGATATCTCAGCACCTGGCCTTCAGAGTCGAAAGCCGAAGGGGAGACGACGTTGATTGCACCCCCGATGGCGTCTCCCGGCATGTCCGGGGTCGGCACCTTGACCACCTCCAAGCGTTCGATCGAGCCGGTCGGGACAAGGTCCAGGGGTAATTCGCGGTTGCCGTCCTCAGGCGTACCAATCCTCATGCCATTCAGGCTGACGTTGTTGAGGTTCGAATTCAGGCCGCGGATGCTGACGAACCGGCCCTCGCCCTGGTCACGCGTGATCGAAATCCCGGGTACGCGCTGCAGCGCTTCAGCAACGTTCTGGTCAACGAAGTTTCCGATGTCATCTGACGAGACCACATTGGTGATCGCGTCGGAATTCCGGTACTGATTGAGCGCGCTGGCGCCGGCCTGGGCCTGGCTGCGCACGAGAATGCGGTCCATATCCGCATCTGATGCCAGGTCGATATCCAGGCGCGCACTCTCTCCGGCCGCCACGGTCACGTTTTCGGTGCGGGACTCGATCCCCAGATAATCAAAGGTGATTTCGAGGCTGCCTGTCGGTAAGCCGGGCAAAAGATAGCGGCCAGCCTGATCGGTCGCCACCGAGGGGCCGTCCGGCTGAACTGTTACGCGCACGCCCTGCACGCCGCCGCCCTTGGCGTCGATGACGCGCCCTTCCACGGCCCCGGTCGATTGTGCCGCAACATGAAGGGAGAAAGACAGCAGGACGACCAGAACGGCCCGATAAATCAGCTTTTGCATGACGCTTGTCCTTTTTGATTTAACCGCCCAAGCTAGCGGTGCTTTATGGTGCTACAGCGACTGTCTCGTTAAATTTTTATTACGTCAGGGATGGCTTTGAAGCGGTCATGTTTAGCTAAGGGAATGGACAGCCGGTCGTTGGCCGGCGCGCGCGCTTGCTGACGCCAGCGCGAGAAGCCTGACACGCGCTGCCGGTTTCGGTCAGACGTCGACGAAGAAAGGACCGCGCAGCTCGTAGATACGGCCGTCGGTGTGATCCCCGGCCGGGCCTCTCTGGGAACTGAAATACAGCCGCTCGCCGTCTGGGCTGAAGGCCGGACCGCAAATCTCTGAGTCGCGCTGCCCCTGAACATTCACCAGCTCAAAGGGCTTGACGTCGGGACCGACCACGACCAGTCGCATTTCGCTGCCGTCCTCGGCCACCAGCACGTCACCGCCGGCGGAGACGGTCAGGTTATCAACGTCGTCAATGCCGGGGTTGAAGGCCTGGTCGCTGTGCTTGTCGTAGACCAGGTCGAGCGTGTTGCGGTTGGTGTCCAGCGCCCAGACACGGTTGTCACCCTTGGTCGTGAAATAGACCAGGCCGTCGAAATACCAGCAACCCTCACCCCCATTGAAGATCGCGGCTTCGGGCACTTGCTTTCGGGTAGGGGCTTCCTGCCGGGCCAAGTCGTCTCCGCCCAGACGGGGCAACGGGTTGGGCACGGTTCTCCATTCAACGCTACGCGTCTTGAACGGATCATCGCCGCGGACCAGGGCCACTTCCAGCCGCCCTCGGCTGAGGTCGGCGCGGCCGCCTTCGGGGTAGTGATCGGGCACAAATCGATAGAAGTTGCCGTCTTCGACATCTTCGGTGAGGTAGATGTGGCGATGAACGGGGTCGACTGCCGCGGCTTCGTGCTTGAACACGCCGAGCGCAGGCACAGGCACCGCCAGCTGACGGCCGGTCGGATCGCATTCGTAGACCAGTCCTTCGTCGATTTCCTCGCAGGTCAGCCACGTGCCCCAGGGTGTCGGGCCGCCGGCGCAGTTGTTGGTGGTGCCAGTGCAGATCGCATAGCTGCCGACCAGCTCGCCATCGGCGTCGAAGCGCAGTGCCCCCACGCCGCCCTGCCGCCATGCACCGACTTCGGCGTTGGAGACGTAGACCCAGCCGCCGTCATCCATGGCAAAGGTCGCACCACCGTCGGGGTCGGCGTGCCAGACGTAGTTCGAATCGGCCACCGGGCGTTGGCCGGTGCGCGCAACCTGGCGGACACTAAAGCCGCGCGGGACCAGCATCCGCGTCGCGGGATCATTCTCCACACCCACTTCGTGCAGCGTTCCGGCAAGATTCGGGATGTTGCTGAGCTTGTGCCGCATGGACAGGGGCCTGGCCGAACGCGGCGAGGCCTGCGTGGTGACGCCCCACAAGCCCGGGCCGACGGCAAGCACGCCGGAGGCCATGAGGGTCTGTTGAAGAAAACGTCGGCGCTTGTGATCGATGGCCGTATTGAGGCGCAACGATTCTGGGGCTTTTGTCATAATTGGCTATCCTCGAAAAAGGCTTGGGCAGTCCAGCAACGAGCTGCAATGCGCCGCATCGGACAGGAGCGGTTGCCACCGAACAGACAGCACTCCTGACAACTCGCTTTTCAGCATGTCCCACGGCAATGACATTCGAATGACAACCACAGATCCGGTCTTTGGCCGCGTGCCGGTTGATGCATAATCACTCGATCCCCAGAAGCCTTTAACTAGAAACCCAGATGACCGATCGCGAGCCCGCACGCCTCCCGGAAGATCGACTGATGGCCACGTTCCGCGCGGCAGCCGAGCCTGCAGCGCCGGAGCCATTAAGCCTTGAAGACGGAACCACGCTGCTTATCGGCCCCGGTGATTCCGGAAAGGCCGCGAGATTGCTCGCGACCGGGGCCGGCTTCGGTGAGCGGTTTTTCTTC
>JAWLFD010000051.1:0-11998 GCA_041685745.1 Wenzhouxiangella sp. | reverse complement strand
ATACGCTGATCGTGACCGGCGAGAGCGAGTCGATGATCGCCGACGCCGCCAGCCGTGGGCGCGGATTCCTGCTCTGGCCGATCGAAGCGCGCCCGGAAGGTTTCTGGGCACGGCTGAGCCGGGAAGTCTCGGAGCGCGCGCGGCGACCGCGCTTCAACCGGCGCGGCAGCATTCGGCCGCAGCAAGGGCAGACCTACCTGTGTGCACGCGCACTCGAGCGCGGCTGGATTCTTCCGCCGCGCAACATCCAGGCCCTGCACGATGCGCTGTACACGGCGGGTATGGCCGCGCCCTTCGGCCAGCCGATTCCGGCGCCCTTCAGGCCCATGCCGGACACCGAACTCGATGAGACGGTCGCGCGCGCCGCAGAGCGCCTGGCGATCGACCTGGCCGAAACCCAATCCCTGGAAACGACCTCGAAAACCCATGAGCACTGAGCAGACGATCCTCGATCGTGACCGACTGAGCGCGATAGAAACGGCCACATTCCGCCAGGCCGATCCTTACCCCTGGCTGAACCCGGAAGGACTCCTGACCAAGCAGGGCTTCGACCTGCTGCGCCGAAACCTGCCGGAGATCGAGCAGATGAAGGCCAGCTTCGGCCGCAAACGGGCCCACGGCCAGAAGCCGCACGACCGATATGCGCTGGAATATCGTCCCGATCTCGACCTTCATCCGGCCTGGCATCAGTTCATCCGGGAACTCAACGGCCCCGCCTACCAGGAATGGCTGTCGCGCCTGTTCGCGACCCGTCGATTCACGCTGAGCTATCACTGGCACTACGCCCCCCGCGGCGCATCGGTCTCGCCCCACTGCGACGCGAAACGCAAGCTCGGCTCTCACATCTTCTACTTCAACACCGAAGACGAGTGGCAGCGCGACTGGGGCGGGCAGACCGTCATCCTCGACGACGGCGGTCGCTTTGCGCGCAGCAGCGCGCCGGATTTCTCCGACTTCGAGCGCTCCTGGGTGGCCGATGCCATGGGAAATCGCTCGCTGCTGTTTCAGCGTCAGGGCAATTCATGGCACGGGGTGCAAACCCTGGACTGCCCGGAAGACCGGCTGCGAAAGGTATTCATCGTGGTCGTCAACGCCGCCAACCTCAAGTCCCGGCTACGCCGGCTGTTCCATCGCCCGGAGGGCGCCTGATGAAAAAATCAGCGAAAAACCGCTTTCAACCGAAAGCGCGTGCGACCCGGCTGCTCATTGCGATGCTCGGAGCGATCGTGCTGGCGCCGGCCGCGGCCGCCGAGACGATCTACCGCTGCGACCAGGCCGACGGCAGCGTGATATTCAGCGACAGCCCGTGCGACGACCAGGGCGTGGCCTACCAGGCCGGAAACACCCTCAGCGTGGTCGAGGCTCCGACCCGCCTGGCCGAGCGCATCGAGGAAAATCGAGCGTTCATCGAGCAACGGCGCGAGCGCCTGATCCAGCAGCGCCGGCCGGACGAATCGACGCCGGACGGGGCGGAGCGGGCAGTACCACCCGACCCGTCTCAACCGCTACTGCAGGTGCCCTACTGGCCCCCGCAGCCGATCGACCCACCAACTCCGGCACCCCCGGTCGATCGGGAACCCGCTCCCGGCGATGATGATTTTTCGGCCTTGAGCGGCCCGTTTCCCGGCACGTCGCGGCGCCGCGACGCCCCCGCCGAGGATCCCGACTCTCAGTAGCCTTCGAGCACGTCGGCCCCGGCGGGCGGCTCGAAGCGGAAAAGATCATCGTCCAGGTCCGGGTTGCGCTCCAGTTCCCGAAGCTCGACGATGGTCATCTGCCCGACCAGCCGGTCGGTGAATTCCAGGGCGACCGGCACGCCATCGATGAAACGCAGGCTCGCGCGCTCAAACCCCGCCTCGCTGTCGAGCGGGACGAAATTCAGTTCATCGGCCGACTGCGAGGGTTCGATTCGGTAGAACCGCTCCAGCATTTCCGGCCGGGTCAGCACCAGCAAGGCGGACTCTCCGGCCTCCGGTTGCTCACGCACCGTGACCTGCTCCAACCCTTCGTCGAAATGCCACAGACGCTGGCCGTCGGCAACCAGTTGCTGCGGGAAGGGCTCGGAGTAATCCCAGCGAAACCGATCCGGTGCCTGGAAATACAGCGTGCCCTCCGATTCCTCGAGGGCAAAGCCGTCGCTGTCGAAAATGACCTGCCTGAATGTCCCGGACAAGGTATCGAGCCCGTCGGCAAAGCGTCTGAGCGCATCCTCGGCATCGGCCAGCGCCGCGCCGGAGCAGAACAGCAAGGCGCAGATCATCCAGCGCAGCATGGCAACCTCCTTGGGAAGAAAAAAAGCGGCAAGCCTCGTCAGTCGCGCGGCGGCGCCGGCGCCAGCACCTCGCGCTGACCGTTGTGCTCCGGCGCGCTGACCACGCCCTGGGCTTCCATTTCCTCGATCAGCCGGGCCGCCCGGTTATAGCCGATCCGCAACTGCCGCTGAACGCTGGAAATGGACGCGCGCCGGCTCTCGAGCACATAGGCAACGGCCTTGTCGTAAAGTTCATCTTCCGAGTCGCTGCCGCCGGCTTCCGGCAGCCCGTTGGCCCCGATGGTCTGCCCGTCGGCGGTGGTCTGGGTCTCGGCCAGCACTTCTTCGAGGTAGTCCGGCTCGCCCTGCTGCTTGAGCCAGTGAACCACGGCGTGGACCTCGTGGTCGTCGACGAACGCGCCGTGAATCCGCTCCGGCAGGCCCGACCCCGGCGGCAGATAGAGCATGTCCCCGTGGCCCAGCAACTGCTCGGCGCCCTGCTGGTCGAGAATGGTGCGTGAATCGATGCGCGAAGAGACCTGGAAGGCCATCCGGGTGGGGATATTGGCCTTGATCAGGCCGGTAATGACGTCGACCGAAGGGCGCTGGGTGGCCAGGATCAGGTGGATGCCCGACGCGCGCGCCTTCTGTGCCAGCCGGGAAATCAGCTGCTCGACCTTCTTGCCGACGATCATCATCATGTCGGCGAACTCGTCGACCACGACCACGATGAACGGCAATCGCTCCAGGGTCGGCGGCGATTCGCCCTCGACCAGGGCCTCCGGCGGCACCATCGGGTCGGGAATGGGCTGATTGCGATGAATGGCGTCCTGGACCTTGCGGTTGTAGCCGGCAAGATTGCGCACGCCCAGCGCGGCCATCAGCCGATAGCGGCGCTCCATTTCGGCCACGCACCAGCGCAGCGCGTTGGCCGCTTCCTTCATGTCGGTCACCACCGGCGTGAGCAGGTGGCCGATGCCCTCGTAGACCGACAGCTCGAGCATTTTCGGATCCACCATGATCAGGCGCACCTGGTCGGGCGTGGCCTTGTAGAGCAGGCTCAGGATCATGGCGTTGATCGCCACCGACTTGCCCGACCCGGTCGTGCCGGCGACCAGCAGGTGCGGCATGCGCGAGATATCGGCGGTCAGCGGCTTGCCCGAAATGCTCTTGCCCAGCCCCAGAGTCAACGGCGAGGAGGCCTTGGTGTAGGCTTCTGCGGCGAGAATTTCGCGAAGGTGAACGATTTCCCGATTCTGGTTCGGGATTTCCAGACCAATGACGCTCTTGCCGGGGATGACGTCGACCACGCGCACCGAGATCACGCTCAGCGCCCGGGCCAGGTCCTTGGCCAGGTTGGAAATCTGCGCGCCCTTCACGCCGGGCGCCGGCTGCAGTTCGAAGCGGGTGATCACCGGACCGGGATGAACCGCCACGACCTCGGCCTCGACGCCGAAATCGGCCAGCTTGAGCTCCACCTGCCGACTCATCGCCTTGAGCGTGTCTTCGGAATAACCGGCGCGCTGGACCTCTGCCTCGTCGAGCAGTTCCAGCGGCGGCAGACCGCCTTCGGGCAGGTTCTTGAACAAAGGCTGCTGGCGCTGCCGCAGATCGTCGCGCTTGGACACCTGCGGCACCGCCTGGGGCTCGATCTTGACCTCCGCCCGACCCTTGCGCTTGATGGTGTCCTGCTTGCGCACCTCTTCGCGCACCGCGCGCGCCCGACGACCGTGCCACCATTCGCGCGACTGTTCGACCAACCGGCCCAGCCGTTCCAGGAAAGCAAGCGCCCAGAAGCCGGTCCGATCCACCACCACGATCCACGAAAGCCCGGTCAGCAGGGTCGTGCCGGCCAGAAACAGGCTCAAGTGAATCAGCGCCGAACCGGTAAAACCCAGCACCGAGATCATCGGTGCGGCCAGAACCTCGCCCAGCGCGCCACCGGCCTGCGGCAGATTGCCGCGGCTTTGCAGGGCCAGCAGCACGCAGCCGGTGACCACCATCAGCAACAGCCCGCCGGCGCGTACCGTCCATTCCACCAGGCCGGCCGGTTCGGTGCGTTCGCGCAGCAGGCGCAGCCCGAGCACCAGGATCAGCGCCGGGGCGGCGTAGGCCATGTAGCCGAACAGGAACAGAAAAAGGTCCGACAACCAGGCCCCGAGACGCCCGCCCAGGTTGCGGATATCGCCGTCTGCAGCCGCCCGGGACCAGCCCGGGTCGGCCGGATGGTGGCTGAGCAGGCTGAGCAACAGATACAGCGCCAGGACGAGGATCAGCAGGAAAGCCGCTTCACTCAGACGCCGAATCATGGCGACCTCACGCGCGTCCCGGGGCTCGGATGTCTTGCTCTTCGATCGGGCCATGCCTGCAACCTCGCGCTACGCGACCGTCATTCCGGACCCGGGCGGCTCATTGCAGGGCCGGATGGATGATCTCGCCGCCGCGCACGTTGACGCCGCGCGCCAGCGCCGCGGCATGTTCCCAGTCCGGCCGGGCCATGCGCTGAACGTAGGGCAGGATCGCAGCCGACAGCGCCTGACTCGAGGTCCGGGGCACCGCTCCGGGCATGTTGGTGACGGCAAAGTGGGTCACGCCATCGACCCGGTAGGTCGGATCGGCATAGGTGGTCGGATGCGTGGTTTCGAAACAGCCGCCCTGATCGACCGAAATATCGACCACGACGCTGCCCTCGGCCATGGCGGAAATCATTTCCCGAGTGACCACGTGGGGCGCGCGGGCACCGGTCACAAGCACCGCCCCGACCACGATGTCGGCATGGGCCACGTACTCGCCGACGGTTTCGGCGTAGGGATAAAGGGCGGTGACGTTTGCACCGATCGCCATCATTTCGGCCAGCCGGTCCTGGCGCTTGTCGAATACGGTCACGCGCGCGCCGGAGGCTGCCGCCAGGCGCGCGGCGTTGCCGCCGGCGGCACCCGCGCCGAGCACCACGACATGGCCCCGATCCGCAGCCGGCAAGCCGCCCAGCAGAACCCCCCGCCCGCCCTGGGGCTGATGCAGCAGATGCGTGGCGACCTGCACGCCGATGCGACCGGCGATGTTGCTCATGGGCGCCAGCAGCGGCAGGGAACCGTTGTCTTCTTCCACGGTTTCGAAGGCAACGCCGCTCAGCCCGATGGCGAGCAGGCGTTCGGTCAGTTCGGGCTCGGCCGCCAGGTGGAGGTAACAGAACAGCAGATGATCGGGCCGCAGATGGTTCAGGTCACCGGCAATCGGCTCCTTGACCTTGACCACGAGCTCGGCCCGCCCGTATGCGGCCTCGGCATCGGCCACGATGTGCACGCCGACGCGCTCGAAATCCTCGTCGGCAAACCCGCTCTTCAGCCCGGCTCCGGACTGGACGAACACTTCATGTCCGGCCCGCACCAGATCGCCGCAGGCGGCCGGAACCAGCGCCACCCTGCCCTCCAGTGTCTTGATTTCCGTTGGTATCCCGATGCGCATGCAATCCCTCCGTGAATCTCGATTCAGTGCAACAATGGTGATCTGTCGTCACCGTTTCCGGTCCATTGATTTTCGTCGGCTGATATCTTGGAATACAGACTGTCAGGCGCTTGCAATGCGGCGTTCCCGACCCGACCTGACCGGTTGGCCATTCGACCCCGAAAGACTGGAGAAGTATACATGTCCGACCCTCGCCACATGCGTCTGCTGATCCTTGGTTCCGGCCCCGCCGGCTACACGGCGGCCGTCTACGCCGCACGCGCGAACCTGCAGCCGGCCCTGATCACCGGTATCCAGCAGGGTGGTCAGCTGATGACCACCACCGACGTCGAAAACTGGCCCGGCGACTACCCGGATCTGCAGGGGCCGGAGCTGATGCAGCGCATGAGCGCGCACGCCGAAGCCTTCCGGACCGAGATGATCTTCGATCATATCCACACCGTCGATCTGGCCGCCCGCCCGTTCCGCCTGGAAGGAGACAGCGGGGTCTACACCTGTGACGCGTTGATCATCGCCACCGGCGCTTCGGCCCGCTACCTGGGCCTGGAGTCCGAGCAGGCGCTGCTCGGCCGCGGGGTATCGGCCTGCGCCACCTGCGACGGATTCTTCTACCGCAACAAGCCCGTCGCCGTCATCGGCGGCGGCAACACCGCCGTCGAAGAGGCCCTGTACCTGGCCAATATCGCCAGCAAGGTCACCCTGGTTCATCGCCGCGATGAACTTCGCGCTGAAAAGATCCTGCAGGAGCGCCTGCTCCAGCGTGTCGCCGAAGGCACGATCGAGATTCGCTGGAACCACGTGCTCGACGAGGTCCTCGGCGACGAGGACGGCGTGATCGGGATGCGCATACGCGACGTGCGCAGCGCTGAAACCACCGACATCGATCTTGATGCGGTATTCATCGCCATTGGCCATGATCCGAACACCAAGATCTTTTCCGGGCAGCTCGACATGAAAGACGGCTACATCCAGATTCGAAGCGGACTCAACGGCATGGCCACGGCCACCAGCGTGCCGGGGGTATTCGCCGCCGGCGACGTTGCCGACCATGTCTATCGCCAGGCGGTGACCTCGGCCGGGTTCGGCTGCATGGCGGCTCTGGATGCTGAAAGGTTCCTTGACGATCCGTCGATCTGACGCCCGGCTCGATGGGCATCGCCAGCTGCCGGATCGCGCGACCTGGCGGGCGCTGGATGACCATCCCGGCCCGTTCGTCGACTGGGATTTTCTCGACGGCGTCCAGCACACCGGCTGCGTCGGCGGTCAGTCCGGCTGGGAGCCGTTCTTTCTGACACTAGCGGACGCCGGGTGCGTTCGCGCCGCCGTGCCCGGCTGGATCAAGCATCATTCTCACGGCGAGTTCGTGTTCGACTGGGCCTGGGCCCGGGCCGCGCACCAGGCCGGGCTGGCCTGGTATCCCAAGCTGCTGGTCGCAGCGCCATTTTCGCCGGTGACCGGCCCGCGCCTGCTGGGTGCATCCACCGATCGGGTGGCCGCCGAGGCGCTGGTCGACAGCCTGGTCGAGAAGGTCAACGAGAATGCCCTGTCCTCGGCCGGGGTCAATTTCTGCCGCGCCGATGACGCCGAACTCCTCCGCGCCGCCGGCTGGCTGGAGCGATTCGACTGGCAGTTTCACTGGCGCAATGCCGGATACCGCGACTTCGATGATTTCCTGAGTCGCTTCCGGCGCAAGGCGCGCAAGAACATCCGGGCCGAGCGCAGGAAGGTGGCCGAGGCGGGCTGGCAGTTGTGCTGGAAGGGTGGCCAGGAGCTGGCGCGCGAAGACATCGACCTGGTCTGGCAATGCTACCTGACGACCTTTCAGCTGTACGGCAACATGCCGAGCCTCAATCGCGAGTTTTTTGCCGAAGCGGCGGCACGCTTCGGCGACCGGTTCCAGGTCTGCCTGGCAAGGCGTCACGGCGAGCCGCTGGCCGCGGCCATTTTCTGGCACGACGACCGGCGCCTCTACGGCCGCTATTGGGGCAGCCTGATCGACTGCCGCGACGTGCACTTCGAAGCCTGCTATTACCAGGGCATCGAGTTCTGCATCCGACGCGGCCTGCAGGCCTTCGAGCCGGGGGCGCAGGGCGAGCACAAGATTCGCAGGGGCTTTCTGCCGACACGCACGCAGTCGTTTCACTACATCCGCCATCCGGGCATGCGCAGCGCCATCGCGCGCTATCTGGAAAGAGAGGGCGAGGCCCTGCGGCAATACCGCGAGCATCTCGACAGTCTCGCGCCCTTTGCCTGAGCCGCCGCAATGACGCGCCACCACATACCGCAGCTGCCTCCCGATCCCAAGGCCGACTTCCCCGACCCGGCGAGGCTCACCCATCCGGAAGGCCTGCTCGCCTGGGGCGGTGATCTGCACCCGGATCGTCTGCTGCGCGCCTATCGCCGCGGCATTTTTCCCTGGTACGAGAACCCGCCGATCCTGTGGTGGTCACCAACGCCGCGCGCGGTTCTCCTGCCCGGCCACGTCCACGTCAGCCGGCGCCTGCGCCGAACGCTGCGCCGGGGCGCATTCGGCCTCAGCATGGACGAGGACTTCGCCGGCGTGATCGACGGCTGTGCCGCATTGCGCAGGGATCAGGCCGGGACCTGGATCACCTCGGAGCTTCGGGCCGCCTTTGTCGATCTGCACCGGGCCGGGCACGCTCACAGCCTGGAGGTATGGATGGATGGAGAACTGGCCGGCGGCCTGTACGGCCTCAGCCAGGGCAAGATCTTCTTCGCCGAATCGAAATTCCACCGCCGTCGCGACGCCTCCAAGATCGCCCTGGTCGCCCTGATGCACGCCCTGCAAAGATGGCGCTTCCTGCTCGCCGACTGTCAGGTCTGGAACCCGCACCTCGAGCGCATGGGCGTGCGCCTGCTCCACGGGGATGAGTTTCGCGCCGTGCTGGCGCAGGGAATCGGTCGGGCGGATCAAACGGGCAGCTGGCGGGATCGATTCGCCGCGCTGAAAATCGACCCCGAGGCGCTGGCCGACAGCGGGTCAGTCGCCTGACGCCGGTCTGTCGGGAACCGGCTGCAGCGGCGGGACGCCGTCGTGGGATTCAAGATAGGTCTCCAGCCGTTCCAGCCCTTGCGCGTACTCGGGCCCGACCAGCCCCGGCAACAACAGCCACATATAGCGCCCGACCAGGTCGAAGCGTCCGGCCTCTGCGCGCAGGCCCCAGGTGACCCGCTGAGCGCCGTCGGCCGGTTCGATGAGGAAAAAGCCTTCGGTTTCGGTTTCGCCCAGCTCCATGCGCAGATCGATCCGGCCCGGCGCAGTCACCGAAGTGATCCACAGGCGCCCGCCGCCGCTGCCGGTGTCGTCCCTCCAGACCAGCGTCGAACCAACGCCGCTGGCCGGGCCTTCGAGCCGGAAACCGGCCTCAGGCACACGATCGAACCAGGGCGACCATTGCCGAAAGTGGCGAAAATCCTGGAGCACCTCGAACAGGACCTCGGCAGGCTGGTCGATCACCCGGGAGCGCTCGACCACGCTCACCCGCGGCAGAAACAAGCCGACGATCACCACCAGGATGGCCAGGGTCAGGAGGACTGCGAACAATCGTCTGAGCAACATCGCAAGCGCCCTCAGTGCAGCCCCGGCCAGTCGCGATCGCGGCGCGAACGGTCGCCGGACCCGGGTTCGGGCCCAGGCGGATCATGGTCTTCGTCGTCGACCTCCCAGTCGTAGGTCTTGACCGGAGGACGGTCCCAGTCCCGATACGCCAGGGCCAGAACCAGCCCCAGCACGAAGCCGCTGGCGTGCAGTTCCCAACTCATGCGCGACATCAACGGAAACACGCCCCAGAGCATGGAACCGTAGAAAAACCAGACCATCAGCGATACGCCGACCGAGCGCAGATCGCGACGCACGATCCCGGCCACGAACACATAGGTCAGAATGCCGTAGACGAGCCCGCTCGCGCCGATGTGCACGCTCGGGCGAGCGAAGGTCCAGGCCAGCGCGGCCGAGCCCAGGTACAGCATCGGCAGCACGCGAAGACTTGAATTGGGGTACAGGAACAAAAGCGCCACGGCGCCCACGAACAGCGGCAGCGTATTGGACATGAGATGCGCGAGGCTGCCGTGCAGCAGCGGCGTGGTCACAAGGCCCAATAAACCGCCCAGATCGCGAGGACGCAGACCGAACCGGGTCATTTCCGGACCGACAACGGTCTGAATCCCGAAGACCAGCCACACCAGAACGACAAAACCCAGCGCCAGCTTCACCGCAAGCAGGAAACTGGTCTTTGCCCGAGCGGAGCTGGTGTAACCCGGATCGGGTACCCGCAACTGCATCAGGAAGCAACAGCCGGCAGGGCTGAAGCGACCTGGTCGCGCACCTGAACGCGCACCGCGTCGATATCGCCGGTCCGCAATCCGGTCACCGAAACCGGCGGATGAATGCGCAGCCGCACGGTGCCCGGCCGCAGCCGCAGACTGCCGGCGGGCAGCACGTCACGGGTTCCGCTCACGGTCATGGGCAGGATGGGCAACTGCTGGTCCACCGCCACCCGGAAAGCGCCCTTCTTGAACGGCAGCAGCTTGCCGCTGCGACTGCGCGTTCCTTCAGCGAAAAAAAGAATCCCGGTGCCCGGCTGCAGTCGGGATACCGCCCGGTTGATCGCGTCGCGCGCCTGTTCCGGATCAGCGCGGTCGATGAAGATATGACCGATGGCGCGACAGCCGGCCGCGACGAAGGGAATCCTGTTCAGTTCGGCCTTCATCACCCAGCGCAGATCCAGACCGCAATAGCCGTAGATCACCGGGATGTCGAACTGGCTCTGGTGGTTGGCCACGACCACGTAGGACTGGTCGGGATCCACGTTCTCCATGCCCTCGATCTCGACCCGCGCCGGCGTCAACCGGGCCAGAATCCGGCACCAGCTCACGGCCACGTAAAGGTTCGCGGCGCGCGCCGAGAACAGCGCCACCGGAATGGCCAGCAGGCCGCAGATGACGGTCAGGAGCACGGCCACGGGCATGAACACCAGCCACTGCCAGAGCGGATAGAGCGGGAGCCAGGCGGGAGATTTGTCCAGGGTGGCCGACATCGGGGCATTATCGTACAAAAAAGGGGCACCCGAAGTGGGGTGCCCCCGTGACGTCACCGGATCGGTGAACCAGCGGCGTGATCAGGCCGCCTTGGCCTTCTTTTCGCCATCGATCAGACGGCTGCCGCCGATCTCGATCTTGCGCGGCTTCATCTGCTCGGGCAGTTCACGCTTGAGGTCGATGTGCAACAAGCCGTTTTCCAGCCGAGCGCCGTGCACTTCGACGTGGTCGGCCAGCTGGAAGCGACGCTCGAAGGAGCGCGTTGCGATGCCTCGATACAGCAGTTCACCTTCGCTGGATTCCTCGTTCTCGGCCTTGCTGCCGGAAACCGTCAGGGTGTTCCGTTCAGTCACGATATCGAGTTCGTCCTCGGCGAATCCGGCCACCGCCATGGTGATGCGATAGCGATCCTCGCCCAGCGATTCGATGTTGTACGGCGGGTAGCCGCCGGAATCCACGCGCGAGGCGTTGGACAGCATGTCGGCCAGACGATCGAATCCGATCGCGGTGCGATACAGGGGTGTGAGGTCAAAGTTGGTCATGGTCTTATCCTCCATAGGAAGCAATAAGTGATGTTGAGTTGAAGGCCCGCCTGCCCATCAGGCCGGACCCATGAGAGCCCTTGCGGCGCTCTCGAAGCCTTAGATGGGAATCGCATGGGGAAGTTTCAAGACGCCGGCTGCTCGCGCTCGTCGCCCGGATAATCGATCTCCACCAAGATCAGCCGGCGTTCGCCTTCCGGCACCGCGACGACCACCTCGTCATCGCGGCGCTTGCCGAGCAGCGCTCGGGCAACCGGAGAATCGACCGAAATATGCTCCGGCGCCGCGCCGATTTCATCGGCTCCGACGATGCGATAGCGCTCGAGCTTGCCCCGCTCGTCCTCGACCTCGACCCGGGCGCCGAAGAACACCCGATCGCGGTCTGCCGGAGCTGCGGTGACCGGCTGTAGCTGGTCGAGGCGTTTTTGCAGGTAACGGATCCGCCGGTCCATTTCCCGAAGCTGCTTCTTGCGATAGATGTATTCAGCGTTTTCCGAGCGGTCCCCTTCGGCCGCGGCCGCACTCAGCGCTGCCACCACCTCTCTGCGACTCGGCCACAGCCCATCCAGCTCGTCGCGCAGGCGCCGAAACCCGGCAACGGTGACGTAAGGACTGGATTTTTCCGGCGGCGGGCGCCAGCGCATGCTGCCGCCTACAGTCCGCCGCGGGTCAGCTTGAGCGG
>JAWLFD010000278.1:0-2902 GCA_041685745.1 Wenzhouxiangella sp. | reverse complement strand
TCGCCGCAGACGATGGTCATGCCCGGCCGGGTCAGGCCCAGCTCGGGGCCGATGACGTGGACGATGCCGCGGTTGGGGCTGTCCCAGCCGTGCAGTTCGATGCGGTGGCGGGCGCAGTTGTTTTCCAGCTGCTCGACCTGCAGCCAGGCCTGCTCGGTGGCGTAGCGGCGCTGGCCCTGGAAGTCGGCCGCCCAGGTCGGGGTGGAATGGTCCATGGTCGCCACGGTGCGGTCGGGCCGGCGCACCCGAAGCCCGCGCGCGTCGAGCTCGGCGAAGGCCTGCGGGCTGGTGACCTCGTGGATCAGGTGCAGGTCGACGTACATCAGCGCCGGCGCGTCGTCGCGCTCGGCGCGCACCACGTGGGCGTCCCAGATCTTGTCAAACAGCGTGCGCGACATGCGGCAACTCCTCGGTTGGTGCTTGGGACTGGCGGAAGTGGTCCAGCCAGCCGTGGGTGTCGGGGGTGGAATGGTCGAACAGGCCGAAAAAGCGCTTCTGCAGGGCCTCGGTGATCGGGCCGCGGCCGCCGCAGCGCACGGTGATGCCGTCGACCGAGCGGATCGGGGTGATCTCGGCCGCCGTGCCGGTAAAGAACAGCTCGTCGGCCAGGTACAGCATCTCGCGCGGCATGGCCTGCTCGCGCACCTCGATGCCGAGATCGGCGGCAATCCGCAGGACGCTGTCGCGGGTGATCCCGCTCAGGATCGACGAGGCCACCGGCGGGGTGATCAGCTGGCCGTTGCGGACCACGAACAGGTTCTCGCCGGCGCCCTCGCTGACCAGGCCGTCCGACGACAGCGCCAGGCCCTCGCCGTAGCCGTGGCGCTTGGCTTCCGAGCTGATCAGGGTGCCGGAGATGTAGTTGCCGCCGGCCTTGGCCAGGGTGGGAATGGTGTTGGGCGAGGGCCGGTTCCACGACGAGACCGCCACGTCCACGCCGCGCTCCATCGCCTCTTCGCCCAGGTACTTGCCCCACGACACCGCGGCGACGACCACGTCGGTCTCCACGTCCGGGCCCGGCACCAGGCCCAGCCCGCCGTAGCCGCGAAACACGATCGGGCGCAGATAGGCCGACTCCAGCCCGTTGATCAGGACCGCCTGGCGGCAGGCCGAGAGCAGCGTGTCGCGGTCGAACGGCATGGGGATGCGGTGGATGCGGGCCGAGTCGAACAGGCGGTCGATGTGTTCGTGCAGGCGAAAGGCGGCCGGGCCGTCGGGGGTTTCGTACACCCGGATGCCTTCGAACACCGACGAGCCGTAGTGCAGCGCGTGGCTGAGCACGTGCACGGTGGCCTTTTCCCAGTCGACGAGCTGGCCGTTCTTCCAGATGTATTTTGATGCATTGATCGACATGCAGGCAGTTCCCTTGAGGTCAGATGGCCGCCGACACGCGCGGCGGCAGGTTGGAGACCGGCGCGTTCTGGCGGCGGTGGGCGCGGTTGAGAATGTCGAGAAAGGCCTGGGCGCAGGCGGCGACGATGTCGGTATCGACCGAGCGGCCCGACAGCGCCACCCCGTCGATGCGCGCGGTCAGCGCGGCCTCGCCCTGGGCGTCCTCGCCCTCGGAGACCGAGCGCACGCGCATGCCGACCAGCTCGAACTCGGTGTCGGTGGCACGCGCCATGGCCTTGAGCGCCGCATCGACCGGGCCGTCGCCGACGGCGGCTTCCTGGATGCTCCGGCCGTCCGGGCCGGTCATGGCCACGCCGGCGGTGGGCAGCTGGCCCTCGCCCATGCCTGAGGAGATGTGCAGCCGATCCAGGCTCCACGGTCCGCCCTGGTCGCGCTGCTCGCCGGCAATGAGGGCCTCGATGTCGGCGTCGAACACCTGGCGCTTGCGGTCGGCCAGGGTCTTGAAGCGGCCGAACAGCTGTTCCATTTCCGGGTCACTCAGGGAAAAGCCGAGCTCGCGCACCCGGTCGGCCAGGGCGTGGCGACCGGAGTGCTTGCCCAGCACCAGGGTCGAGCGGCTGATGCCGACGTCTTCCGGGCGCATGATCTCGTAGGTCTCGCGGTTGGCCAGCATGCCGTGCTGGTGGATGCCGGCCTCGTGGGCGAAGGCGTTGTCGCCGACGATCGCCTTGTTGGCCGGCACGAAGCCGCCGATGATCGCCGCCAGCTGGCGCGAGGCCGGGTAGAGCTTGCGGGTGTCGATGCCGGTCTCGGCGCCGAAGTAGTCCGAGCGGGTCTTGAGCGCCATGACCACTTCTTCCAGGGCGCAGTTGCCGGCCCGCTCGCCGATGCCGTTGATGGTGCACTCGACCTGGCGCGCGCCGGCCCGGACCGCGGCCAGCGAGTTGGCCACCGCCATGCCCAGATCATCGTGGCAGTGGGCCGACAGCACCACGCCGGAGTCCTCGGGCAGGCGCTCGCGCAGGTAGGCGATCAGCCGGCCCATTTCTTCCGGGGTGGTGTAGCCGACGGTGTCGGGGACGTTGAAGGTGGTGGCACCCGCCGCGACCACCGCGGCCATGACCTCGGCCAGGAACTCGGGCTCGGAGCGGATCGCGTCTTCGGCCGAGAACTCGACCTCGTCGACGCGCTCGCGGGCCAGGCGCACGCCCTCCACCGCCCGGGCCAGGACCTCGGCCTTGCTCATCTTGAGCTTGTGCTCGCGGTGGATGGGGCTGGTGGCGATGAACACGTGCAGGCGCTTTTTTTCGGCCGGCTCGAGGGCGTCGGCGGCGGCCTTGATGTCACCGGGATTGCAGCGCGCCAGCGAGCAGATGGTCGCGCCCTTGACCGCGCGGGCGACCTCGCGCACGGCGTCGAAATCCTGCTGCGAGGCGGCGGCGAAACCGGCCTCGATCACGTCGACCCCCATGTCGGCCAGGGTGCGCGCCATGCGCAGCTTCTGCGGCACCGTCATCGAGCAGCCCGGCGACTGCTCGCCGTCGCGCAG
>JAWLFD010000277.1:0-2911 GCA_041685745.1 Wenzhouxiangella sp. | reverse complement strand
TGCACCCGATCCTGATCGGCGTCCCGGTTTTCGGCTGATCGCTGCAACGGGCGCCCGCGCGGCTCGAGCGCCTTTGGTATGATCAGGCCGCTGTTTTCCGGAGGGGTGGCAGAGTGGTTGAATGCACCGGTCTTGAAAACCGGCAAGGGTTAGCGCCCTTCGTGGGTTCAAATCCCACCCCCTCCGCCATTTCCCGTTGCTGAAGGTCGGACCGATGCACGCTACCAAGTTCTTTCTGTTTGTCCTGGTGTTCTTGCTTGCCGGTCCGGGTGATGCCCTGGCCGACAGCGATCAATCGACCATCGAGGTGTTTCGGCAAGCCGGTCAGAGCGGCCGTTTCTTCGACGACGCTTACGGATATGCCGTGTTTCCGACCATCGGCAAAGGCGGGCTGGGGATCGGTGCGGCGCGCGGAAAGGGGCGCGTTTACGTCGATGGACAACCGGTCGGCGAAACCACCATGACCCAGCTCTCGATCGGCTTCCAGGCCGGTGGCCAGGCCTACAGTCAGATCATTTTCTTCGAAGACGAGCGCGCCTTTCGAGACTTCACGACGGGCAACTTCGAGTTCGGCGCCAACGCCAGTGCCGTGGCGATCACCGCCGGCGCCTCGGCGACCGCCGGTTCGACCGGTGCCAGCGCCGGCGCCAGCGGTGGTCAGCACGACGCGGCCACCGCCGGTCGCGGCTACTACCGCGGCATGGCCGTTTTTACCGTCGCCAAGGGCGGGTTGATGTACGAGGCGTCGGTCAGCGGGCAGCGCTTCAGTTACCGTCCGCTGCAGGCGCAGGAATAGCCGGATCGGGCAGTGATAAACTGACCGTTTGGTCGACAACGAGGATGAAATCCATGGGGTATGAACACATCAAGCTGCCTGAATCGGGCGACAAGATTCGGGTCGAAAACGGCCGGCTGGTGGTCAGTGACCAGCCGATCCTGGGATTCATCGAGGGCGACGGCATCGGCGTGGACATCACCCCGGCGTGCATGAAAGTCTGGGATGCGGCGGTGGAAAAGGCCTACGGCGGCAAGCGCAAGGTGCACTGGGCCGAACTCTACCTGGGCGAGAAGGCCGGCGGCATCTACGGCGGCGACTATTTCCCGGCCGAGACCCTGGAAGCGGTCAAGGACCTCGTCGTGAGCATCAAGGGGCCGCTGACCACGCCGGTCGGCGAGGGCTTCCGCTCGCTCAACGTCTCCCTGCGCCAGACCCTGGACCTGTACGCCTGCGTGCGCCCGGTCAAGTATTACCAGGGCGTGCCCTCGCCGCTGAAAAAGCCCGAGGAAGTCAATGCGGTGATCTTCCGGGAAAACACAGAAGACGTCTACGCCGGCCTGGAATACGAGTCCGGATCCGACGAGAACCGTCGTCTGGCCAAGTTCCTGCGCGAGGAAATGGGCGCCGAGTTCTTCGAAGACGCCGGCATCGGCATCAAGCCAATTTCGGCGTACGGGTCCAAGCGCCTGGTGCGCAAGGCCATCCAGTACGCCATCGACAACGACCGCAAGTCGGTCACCCTGGTGCACAAGGGCAACATCATGAAGTTCACCGAGGGTGCTTTCCGCAAGTGGGGCTACGAGGTCGCGGCCGAGGAGTTCGGTGACGTCACCATCACCGAAGACGAGCTTTGGGAAAAATACGACGGCAATGCACCCGACGGCAAGATCGTCATCAAGGATCGCATCGCCGACATCATGTTCCAGCTCATGCTGCTCAGGCCGGCCGAGTTCGAGGTGCTGGCGACCATGAACCTCAACGGCGACTATCTGTCCGATTCGCTGGCCGCCGAAGTCGGCGGCATGGGCATCGCGCCGGGGGCCAACATGGCCGACAACGTGGCGGTGTTCGAGGCCACCCACGGCACGGCGCCGAAGTACGCCGGCAAGGACATGGTCAATCCGTCCTCGCTGATGTTTTCCGGCTGCATGATGTTCGACTACATCGGCTGGCCGGAAGTCACCGGGCTGATCGAGCAGGCCTTTGAAAAGGTCGTCGGCGACAAGGTCGTGACCTACGATTTCGCCCGCCAGATCGACGGGGCGACCAAGGTCCCGACCAGCGGATTTGCCGACGCCCTGGTCGAGGCCATCCAGGCGTCTTGAGTCTGCCGGCTCCATGGGACGAGGCTCGCGCCGCCCTGGCCGAGCCCGATCCGCAGGCCAAGTGCCGCCGGGTGGCTGCGTTGTGGGAAGAGGTCACCAGCCGGCGCTGGACGCCGACCGATCCCGGCCCGCCCGGCGATCTTCCCTGCGGCCGCCCGCAGCGTCCGGAAATGGTCCCGCCGTCGCAGCTGCCCCGGCGCGGCCTGGGCAGCGTGGAGGGCCGCCAGGCCCTGATCCACGCCATCGCCCACATCGAGTTCAACGCCATCAACCTGGGGCTGGACGCCGCCCTGCGCTTTCCCGGCATGCCCGACGGGTTCTACCGCGACTGGCTGTCCGTGGCCGCCGACGAGGCGCGTCACTTCGCGATGCTCGACGCCCGGCTGGGCGAACTGGGCATCCGCTACGGCGATCTGCCGGCCCACAACGGGCTGTGGGAGATGGCCGAGAAGACCGCCCACGATGTGCTCATCCGCATGGCGCTGGTCCCGCGCGTGCTCGAGGCCCGGGGCCTGGACGTCACGCCGGGGATGATCGACCGGCTGGCCGCGGTCGGCGACGACGACACCGTCGCCTTGCTCAGGATCATCCTGGAAGAAGAGGAAGAGCACGTCGCCATCGGCAGTCGCTGGTTCCGCTCGCTGTGCGCCCAGCGCCGGATGGCGCCCGAGGCGACCTTCCGCCGGCTGCTCGAGGAGTATTTCGGCGCCCCCCTGCGCGGGCCGTTCAACCTGGACGCGCGTCGGCGCGCGGGATTCAGCGCCGAAGAAATCGATCGGCTCGCGGCCATCGACCGGGCCGGACAACC
>JAWLFD010000050.1:0-12057 GCA_041685745.1 Wenzhouxiangella sp. | reverse complement strand
GCCGTCAGCCAGGCCTGTTGCTCGGAGGCGTATTGGGCGACCCAGGCCAGCACCGCGTACGCACCGCCGAAGCTGAACAGCGAGACCAGGCTGAAGAATCCGGCGATCCGGGCCCAGATCGAGTCCAGCCCCAGGCCTGCGGCGACGGCCGCCAGCGGCAGCAGCCAGGCAGCCAGGACGGTGAGCGGCACAGCTCGGGGAATGCGCGCCGGCGCTGCATCGACGCTCACCCCCGCATCGCCGTCGGCGAGCAGCCGCCAACCCAGCAGTCCGGCCGCGGCGACCACCAGGGGAAACGGCAGGTTCCAGCAGAACATGGCCACGAAGGCGACCACCGCGATGGTTCTGGCCCAGACCCCTTCCAGCACCTTGCCGGCCATGCCGACCAGGGCCTGGGCCACGATGGCCAGCACCGCGCACTGCAGGCCAAACAGCAGGCCCTCGACCCAGCTGGTCCGCCCGACGGTGACGTAGAGCAGGCTCAGGCCCAGCATGATCATCGCTCCGGGCAGCACGAACAGCACGCCGGCCAGAAAACCGCCGCGCACCCCCTTGAGCAGCCAGCCGATGTAGGTGGCCAGTTGCTGGGCTTCCGGGCCCGGCAGCAGCAGGCAGAAGTTCAGGGCATGATTGAAGCGCGCCTGGCTCAGCCAGCGGCGTTCCTCGACGACCAGGCGCTGCATCACCCCGATCTGGGCCGCCGGTCCGCCAAAGCTCAGGATCGCCACCTGCCACCAGACCCAAAGGAAGGCGCGGTTGGAAATCCGCTCTTTGCCCGCCACCGCTCAGCCCGGCGGCGAGCTGGCGCGCGGCTCAGAAATAAGCGCCCTCCGTACCGGGCATCCGGTTCTGCTCGGCGATCACGCGCTCGAGTCGCTCGACCAGATCCTCGGCCGTCGGCGCTTCACCGCTGTCGCTCAGAAACTGGATCAGGTTGACCTCGCGCTGGACCACGATGCGGTTGTAATCATGCACGTCGCGCAAGACGGTGACGGCACCTTCCACCGATCCGTCCATGGCATGGGTCATTGCGATGTAGAGCAAGGCGGTGGCATCGTCGGGCCGGCGTTCGAGCAACTGCTCTAGCACCCGGCGGGCTTCGGCGGTTTTGGCAAGCTTCAGGTAACACCAGCCCTGCTTGCGGTATCCTTCGAGAAAATCCGGCTCGCGCAGCGCCAGCCGGGCATACAATTCCGATGCCTTTTGGTAATCTCCGGCCCGCAACAGTTCGTCGGCGCGCAGAGTCGACGGATGCCGGTCGGGCGATTTTTCCGCCAGGGTTTCGCCGCGGGAGCGGCCCGTGAGCCGGCCGAAGAGCTCGCGCCGGGAGAGTGTCGGTTTCTTGCTGCTCATCCATTTATTGTACGACGTGGAAACAACCTTCAGCCCGAGTGGAGAACCGCCCAGAATGGACTCGACCGAAACGCAGAGCCGCCGCTTGCAGCCCATCGATGACTGGGTGGAGCAATTCTTCCAGAGCATTGATTGCATGAACGCCGACGATTTCGCCGGGCATTTCGCCGATGACGGCGCGTTCCGCTTCGCCAACCAGCCGGGGCTGGTCGGCCTGGCGACGATCGCCGATGGCGCCCGCTCGATCTTCGGCCTGCTCGAGTCCATCCGCCACGAGGTGCTCAAGCGCTGGCAAGCAGACGACGACGTGCTGGTCGAAGGGATCGTTCACTATCATCGCGCAGCCGACGGGCGCCGCTTCGCCTTCCCTTTCCTGTCGGTTTTCGAGTTCGAAGGCACGACGCCCGGCCCGATCCGGTCCTACCGGGTCTTCGTCGACAGCCACGAGCTGTTCCTGCCCGGCTGAGTCGGAAAACCCGGTGCCCATCGCGCAACTTCAGACCGAGCTGGGAACGGTCTTTGACCGTCGTTTCCTGTTCGTGACCGGCAAGGGCGGGGTCGGCAAGAGCCTGATCAGCGCCGCGCTGGCCGTTCGCGCCGCTGAGCGCGGCGAGCGCACGCTGTGGGTGGAGATGTCGGAATCGCCGCGTGGCGGTCACTTCTTCCCCGGTTTCGAGCCCCGCTACGATCTGGCCCCGGTGCGCGAGCAGCTGTGGGGCATGAACCTCCGCGTCCAGCCGGCGATCGAGGAATACCTGTCCGTGGCCTTCAAGATACCCTTCGTGACCCGGCTGATCGCGCGCAACACCCTGTTCCAGGTCTTGACCGGTGCCCTGCCCGGCCTTGACTCACTGATCCCGCTGGGAAAGATCTGGTACGAACTCGGTCGGCGTCGGGGCAACAAGCCCTACTGGGATCGAATCGTGCTCGACGCCCCGGCGACCGGCCACGCGCTGGCCATGCTTCGTTTTCCCGAAGCGGCCCTGGACATCGTCAGCAGCGGCAACGTGGCCGACCGGGCGCGTGAGATCGACGCGATCCTCGGCGATCGTTCCCTGACCGGCCTGATTGCGGTGACCACGCTGGATGAGCTTCCGGTCGACGAAACGCGCGAACTGCTCGACCGGGTCCACGAAGAAACCTCGTACCGCTTCGAGGCGATCGTGTGCAACGAGATTCTGCCCGACATCGGGCGCGAAGAACAGGAACGCTATCGCGACTGGCTGGGCGGAATGGCCGATCCCGATCTGGACGCGCTCGAGGCAGCCGACGAGCCGTCCAGAGCCCGACTGGCCTGGCTGGAAGACCGGCGCCGGCGCCAGTTCGATCGCCTGGACCGACTTTCGGCCAGCCAGGTGCCGATGTTCCGCGCGCCCTGGATTCCGCTGACCGACGAAGCCGACCTGCTCGGCGCCATGATCGAAGAGTTCACCGATTCATGATCGAAGCGAGCATCGACCAGCATCGCATCCTGATCGTCGGCGGCAGCGGCGGCGTCGGCAAGACCAGCGTCAGCGCCGCGCTCGGACTGGCCGCGGCCCGCGCCGGTCACCGGACGCTGGTGCTGACGATCGATCCGGCGCGGCGCCTGGCCGCGGCGCTCGGGCTCGACGGGATCGGCCCCGAGGCCGAAGACGTCACCCCCCGGCTCAAGGAGGGCGACGGCGAAGTTTCAGGCGAGTTGCACGCGATGATGCTGGACGTGCGCAATACGCTCGACCGGGCGGTCGAACGTCATGCCCCGAGCCCGCAGCGCCGGGACCAGATCCTGAACAACCGGCTGTACCAGAACATTGCCGGAAGACTGTCCGGCAGTCAGGAATATGCGGCCATGCAGCAGCTCGAGGAGATCGCCAGCCGCCAGGACTACGATCGCATCATTCTCGACACCCCGCCCACCACCCAGGCGCTGGATTTCCTCACCGCCCCGGAGCGACTCCAGGCCTTTTTCGACTCCAACCTGATCCGGATCTTCCTGACGTTCAGCGGACGGGCCGGTCGCGGATTCTTCCGCGTGACCGACGTGCTGTTTCGCACCCTGGAGCGGCTGACCGGCGCCCAGGTGATTCGCGACATCACGGAATTCTTCGAAGTCGCCGAGTCCATCCTCGAGCCGTTCAGTGCCCAGGCCGCGCGCGCGCGGCAACTCCTGCGCGATCAAACAACCGCCTTCGTGATCGTCACCGGCGCCAATCCGCATCAACTCCAGGAAGCTTCCGACTTCTCTGCGGCGCTGGACCGGATGGACATCCAGGTCGGCAACATCGTGGTCAATCGCTGGCTGCCGGCCCTGCAGCAGCAGGCACCAGACGTGCCCGAAGCCGTGGACAGCGACGAGCTGGCCGCGCGGGTCGCCTACTGGCACGCCGCGCTGGAACGTCTGGCGCGTCTCCAGACCGAGGCGATCGATGCCCTGCAGGCCGAGAGCGCGCCGGGACTGGTGCGGCTGCCGGAAATGCCCGGCGCGATCCATTCGCTGGAGGGGCTGGCGGAGTTGTGCGACCGGCTGTGCAGCGGCCACGACACTGCAGGCTAGTGGGCCATGCGGATAGTTCGGTAACGCTCAGAGCCGCTGTGCCGGTGCGAATCAAGGCGCGTTTCGCAGGGAATGGCCGCTCCCTTGCCAAGAAACGCAACGCCGAGTCGCGCCGGCACAGTGGCTCCCGAAGGGCCGCCGCACAAGCACCGTGGGCTGCGTTCCGCTCGCTTGAATTGGCTACGGCCAGTCCTGCACTCGCGCGCCTTGCCCACGGCGCTTGTGCGGCAGCTGAGTGTTACCGAACTATCCGCATGGCCCACTAGCGAGCCAGTAACAGGCCGACGCCCAGCAGGACAATGGTGGCCATCAAGGTGGCAACGTTCAGCCCCAGCCACGGGGTCAGCGCCCTGGGTTCGTTGGCGTGGAGCAGCGCCTTGCGGCCGACCACGGCGGCGCCCGGCGCGGCCAGCAGGATCAGCAGCGTCGAGATCGGCAGCACGCCGGCGACCACGCCGGTGACGGGCACCAGGTAGGCCAGCATCAACACCCCCACGAACAGGCGGGCCGAGGCCTCGCGGCCCAGCAGGATGGGCAGGTGGCGCCGGCCATGGACGCGGTCGGGCTCGAGGTCGGGAAACTGATTGATCAGCAGCAGCCCGCTGACCAGCAGCATCGGCGTCAGCGACACCCAGACAATGGCGAGGCTGTACTGCCCGGTCACCGCGTAATAGCTCCCGGCGACCATGATCGGGCCAAAGCCCAGACCGGGCGCCAGCAGGCACAGCAGGGGCCGTCGGGTGATCCAGGCGGTATAGGCCACGACCAGGGCGATGCCGATCAGGCCTGGCAGCAACAGACCCGGCCCGGCCTGTGACGTCAGGTACAACCCGATCAACGCGCTGATGCTCAGACCGCTCAGGCCGGCAGCGAGCACCGCCGACGACGCCGCCGGTACCGCGGGCAAGGCGCCGCTACCGCCGCTGAAGGGCGTGCGCTGGGTCGCCAGATCGAGGCCGGTGCGGAAATCATCCCATTCGTTGAGCAGGTTGACGGCGGCATGGGCGAGGACGCCGGCCACCACGATCAACACCGCCGTCGAAACGTGCACGGTGTAGCCGTCGGCGTGGGCGGCCGCCAGCGCCGGGAAGATGCACACCGGGGTCAGGATCAGAAAGTTCGGGCGCGCCGAGCGGGCGACGGTCGTGGAAACGCTCATCGGAGAATCGTAGCCGAACCGGCGTCAAGAACTACCGAAAACGGTACCGCAACATCAACCGGAAGACGTGAGCGGTTCGGTCCGGCGAGACCTTGCCGAGGCTGATGTAGTTGGGCAAGGTGGTCGGACCGACGCCATCGCGGTAGAAGTCGTCCTCGCGCGCGCGCGCCAGCAGGTAGCCCAGCGTCAGGCTGAGATTTTCCGACAGTTCACGCTCGACATCGGCTTCGATGAGGTAACGCCGCGTTTGCAGTTCGGGGAAAGGCGGAGCATCTCCGCGTTTTTCGATCTCGATCTCGCCATCGGCGCGGGCATAGGTCAGGCGAAGGCCGGCGTTCATCCAGCGCCCGGGAAGTTCGGCAAAATCCACCGCAAGACCGGCGGTGAGGAACTCGTCGTCGGTCGTCGCCCGCCAGGCTGCGCCGTCGATGTCGTCAGCTCCCAGGATTTCGGCGTCGAGCAGTTCGCGCGCGACAAACGCGCTGGCCGTGATGTCCCGGCCAAGACGGGCCGACAGGTCAAGACCGAACTGCTGGCTGTCGGCTTCGCTCAGGCCGATCATGGTGTCGTCGTAGCGCTCCTCGGCCAACTCGACGAATGCGCCTGCCGTCCAGCGCGCGTTGATCGCCAGGTCGGCGGCCAGCCGGAACAGGTCGCGATCCTTTTCGGCGAAGTGATAGCGACGCAGGCCGGGGTTCTCGAAAGGGTTGAGCAGGGCCGGATCCAGATCGTTGCTGCGCGACTCGCGACTGACCCTGGCGCGCACCGTCAGGCGCTCGTCGGGCCGGGCGCGGGCGCCAAGGCTGAAGGCATTGGTCGTGGTCTCGCCGACTTCCTGGAAGTCGCGATCTGTGGCCTGACGGCTGGCGCTGGCGGTGAGCGTGAGTTCGCGTCGGACCCGGTAGTCCAGGGCGGCCTCGGCGCTGCGACGTTCGTAACTGTAGGGCTGGTTGGTGAAGGGGCCGACCACGAAGGTATCCGTGGCGGTCACGGTGTAGCCGTTCTGGTCGGTGGTGTTGTCGCGGTCGTCGTAGCGAACCACCAGCCGACCGCGCAGACGGTCGGAGAAGTGCCCGTTGACGCGGAAGTTCGCGATCCGGGTGTCGACCTGCCCGTCCAGGCTGCCGACCGGCAATGCCGGCACGGCCAGGCTGTCGTTGAGGGTCGGGGCGAGGAAGGCCTCGTCCTGGGTCGCGCGTCCGAAGGCGACCTGGCCGGCCACGTTCCAGGAACGTGAAGGCCGCCAGGAACCGCTGAGCACGAACTGGTGGAACTCGTTGTCCGGCGCCAGGCTCAGTTCGCCGCGATCGCCGCCGTTGAAGGGCGGGAACGGGTTTTCCCAGCGCACCGACCGATCGGCCGATTCGAACAGTGAAACCTGATAGGCCCCCTCGATCTGCCAGGCATCCTGAACGTAACCGACGGCCGCCTCGACCAGCGTGGTTTCCTCATCCAGCGGGGCGACCAGTTCGGTGCCGGTGAACAGGAAGCTCGCGCCCTTGACGAAATTGCCCTCGCGCCGGGTGTGCTGGAAGTCGACGCGGGAACGCCACGGCGAGGGGCGGGTCAGGGCCGCGCCCAGCTGGATCGTCTCGCGCTGATGGTCAACGCGGATATCGCGCAGATTGGGTTCGAGAAGCGCCATGTCGCTGGTGTTGCCGGTGACCCAGCCGCCCGGCAGGGTCTGGCTGGCCGTCCCGGCGCCGTTGTAGAAGGTGCGCGCATCATCCGACCAGACCCAGGGGATTTCCTTCCAGTCCAGGGCCAGGCGATAACTGCCCTGCCGCCCGCCTTCCAGCGCGAGATGGCGGCTGTCCAGACCCAGGCGATCCCCGTAGGCGAGCAGATAACGCCCGTCAGGCGCCCGATACCAGAGGTCACCTTCCAGGGCCAGGAAGGCGCCCTCTTCCTCCAGACCGCCGAAATTGCCGAAGTCCGGATTGTCCTCGGAGACGTAGCCCGGGCCGGCCGCTACGTCGCCGCTCAGGCCGTCGCTGAACGGGCACAGTTCGCACACCCAATCGCTGGTGTCCGGCCGGCCCGGCGAGTCGGCCACAACGGCCTGGCTGCCGGCTGCCAGTAGCAGCGTGGTCGTTACCGTCAGTAGCTTTCGCATGCTCATTCTCCCGACCTAGCGCGCCAGCGCCCGACCCGAGGGATGGTTGGAACCATGCACCTGGGTGTGGCAGTTCATGCAGCTGTCCATCAGCAGCAGATTGGACGGATTGTTGTCGGGCAGGCCGTCGGCCGTGATCCCGATACCGACGTGGCTCTCGCGTCCGTGGCAGGACTGACACAGCAGCGGCGCACGCCGGGTCAGCATGCCGGGGTGATTCGAGCCGTGCGGCTGATGGCAGTTGGTGCAGTCTTCGGCGACCGGCGCATGCTCCCAAAGGTGCGGCCCGCGTTTGTCGGCGTGGCAGGTATAGCAATTCTGGTTGACGTTGAGGTCGGTCAGCATCGCTTCGTTGGGTGAGCCGTGCGGGGCATGACAGTCGGCGCAGGCCATCTCACCGTGGCGCATGGGATGGGCGTAGGCATGCTGCGCTTGCGAACGCTGGCTGATGTGGCAATCCATGCAGACCGCGTTCTGGCTGGTGGCCAGGCTCATCGGGTCGCGCTGTTCGTGCGAGTTGTGGCAATCGGCGCAGCCGACCTCGAAGCGCTGGTGCTCGCTGCCGTCCCAGAAGCGATGCCCCTGGTCCAGGTGACAGCTCGTACACAGGTCGTTTTGCTGGTCGACGGTCCAGAGCGCGTTGGGGCCATACGCCGGCATGGGGGGACGTTCGCGACCGGCCACGATCGGGCCGACGTGATCGCCGCCTGGCCCGTGGCAGGCCTCGCACTGCAGCTGGCCCTCGCCGAACGGCGAGCGCTCATCGGCACGAACCGCGTGCGGGCCTTCGAACAGGTCCATCAGGTGCGCCTGCTCGGCGCCCGAGTGACACCACATGCACTGCTGCGCACCGTAACTGGAATACTCGAGCGTTTCTTCTTCGGCCGACTGCACCCAGGAGGCGGCGCAGGTCAGCACGATCGCGAATGTGAATCCCAGAATCCTGTTGCTAGCAATCAAACCCCGTCTCCCGTCTGCCCGGCCGGCGCCGGAAAGTTTCCGGCCCGCCGCGCCATGAGCGCCGGCGGGCCGGTCTTCCTGGTCAAGGCGGGTGCGAAAACTCGCACCCGCGTTTTGCTTGGTGGTTACTTCAGACCGTGGGCTACGTCGACATCGACGAATGAGCCCTGTCCATGGCAGAACACGCAGTTCTCCGGACCGGCGTTGTTGATCCGCTCCTGAGTGTCCGGATCACCGAACGGGTCCGGGTTGTCCAGGAAGGAGTTGCCGAAGGAGATCCCGCCTTCACCGCGAACCGACATGTGCTCGACCGCGATCTCGGAATCATGACAGGCGACACAGGCCGCGGCTTGCGGGCTGAACTTGTTGTCGTCGTTCCAGTTGGTGGCCACTTCGAGGCTGGGCGCATAGTCGCTGGCGCCGAAGCGGCTACCGTCGATCACGGTGGCGCCGGTATTGACGGTCGTACCCAGGGCACCTTCCGGTGCACCGTAGTAAGTGCCTTCCACGTGGCAATCCAGGCAGTCGCCCTGACGACCAGGATAGGTCAGGTCACCGTAGGAGTGCGGCGTACCGCCGAAGCCGTAAGCGGTGTACTCGGTTTCGCGAACATCCGGCGAGTGAATCGCGTGGATCATGTAGGCGTAACTGACTGAAGCCTCTTCCAGCCCATCTACGGTCGCTTCACTCATACCATTGGCGACGCCATCGGGGTCGATCGGGCGGCGGAACAGATCAGTGGAGTTCGGATTGTGGCAAGAAGCACAGGCTTCATTGTTGTCCGCCCGGTTGTTGCCATGGAACGCGATACCGTCGTTCTTGTTGTGGCAGTCCTGGCACTTCTCGAGGCTGACCACGACACGGCGGGCTTCGGCTTCGGCATCATTGATGGCGAACGGCACCAGCGCACTGGTGACCGGCACGCTGTCGTCAAACACCCCAACCACGCCGCTGAAATCGCCGGCCGGATGACCTTCCATCAGCACCGAACCTGAACCCAGAGGCGGGGTCGTGCTCGGAATCACGATGGGCGGATTCAGCATGCCGGTATCCAGCGTGTAGGTGCCGTCACCATTGTCCATCACGCCGGTCGGCAGTTCGAAACCGCTGCCTGGGGCCACCGCGATGCGAGCCGCCTGCGCTGCTGGACGACCAGTCACTTCGGTGCCCTCATCGTTGGCCACGTTGGTGAAGTCGGTGTTCGGCCACACCAGCGAAATGTTGACGCTGGCCTCACCGGAACCGGAGAACGCCGGGTGCATGGTCATGTCGTACGGCGCATCGTCGTTGGTCGGATCGGTGACCGAGAACGTGACGATCGGCGAGTCACCTTCACTGGTGTTGGTCACTTCCAGCACGTTGTACTGGAACCGCTGCGCGGCGGCCTGCCCAGGAATCACGTGCGCTTCCAGGTTGGACTCCATCAGACCCGCCTTGGAGTGGCAGGCGGCACAGGTCGAGTTGGGCTGAGCACCGGCCGCGTGGTTGCGGTTCTGGTTGGTCAGACCGTTGTCGTCATAGGTCAGGTTGTCATGACAGGAGGCGCATTGCTGAGCGGTGCCGCCATTGTCGACCCACTCGGCCTCTGGCGTGGCGTCATTGCCGGGGGTGTGACAGGTCGTGCAGTTACGGACGTCCTGCGGATACCTCACGCCGGCATAGTTTGAGATGCGGCCACCACGACCCATGACTTCATAAGGCTCGTTGACAATTTCTGCAGCATGAATCTTGTGGATCATGTAAGTCATGTCAATCGGTGTTCCCAGACCACCGTCGGTGTCGCCATCGGTGTGGCAGGTCACGCAATATTCAACCGACTTGCGGGGGCCACCGTGGAATGCAAACTCTTCGCTGGCGTGACAACCCACGCAGTTTTCCTGGGTGGCAATGCGGCGCGTCTGAATGCCGTCGGTGGCGCCGGTGGAAGGCTGAATGTCGAGCCAGGAATCACCGGACTGGCTATTGGACAACTGCTGACCAAGAACGGTGACGTTGCGCAGCTCGATCCCGATGCGGTGGGTCAACTCCGGCTCAAACGGGATACCCGAAATCTCATCGAGACCGGTCTCCAGCGTAAAGCTGTAATTGCCGCCGCCGAGATTTTCCAGGGTGCCGTCGTTTGTGGCCGATACTTGAGCATCTTCGACACCATCGCTGTCGCTGAAGATGTAGCCCTGCCAATGCGGGCTCTTGCCGTTGCTGCCGGGCGCGAGCTTGACCGCTGTCACGCCGACGCGAACCGACTCGATATCGGCAACCCCGGCACCATTTTCGTCGGCAACTTCAAAGAACAGCGTTGGAACAGCGCCGTCAAAGGTCACGTCCACAATGAAGGGGCGAATTTCTTCGGGCAAACGGGTGCGATCGCCGATGCGCTCCAGGCGCGCGTCAACCGGCTCGGAGACGGGAAGATTGCCCTCCGGGTCGAAGACCTCGCGGAAGCTGTCGGGCATGCCCTTGTAGAAGCGCTGCTCGTCCTGGCTGATTGCCGCCTCGCGGCTACCCAGCGCGCGCTCCGTGGCGGCCGGCCGCGACTGCTCGCGCAACTCCGCGCGATCCAGAGAATCGGCCATCGACATGGTGGAAAACATGAGGACGCCAACTGCGGCACCGCAAGCGGTACCAAGGCGAGCCCAATTTCTTGCTTCTTGCATGATCATCCCCGTCTCCTTAACGATGAAATCTCAGTCCCTTTGGACAGTGATACTAACGAACTCTTCACGCGCTTGGCAAGTGAAAAGCCGATTTTGATGGGTTTTTTTCACATAATTTAGACGTTGCTTATGGTGCGCCATAAAAAAAGCCGGCACGCATATAGCGGTGCCGGCTTTGTTCAAAAGGCTCGCATGGGAAACCCTAGCTCACCTTGACCTTCACCAGTTCGTTCCCGTCCTTGTCGGCCACGTGCACGGCACAGGCCAGGCAGGGATCGAAGCTGTGAATGGTGCGCAGGATCTCGATCGGCTGATCCGGATCATGCAGATCGTGGCCGACCAGGGAAGCCTCGTAGGCGCCCGGCTTTCCTTCCGGATCGCGCGGACCGGCATTCCAGGTGGTCGGGACGACTGCCTGCCAGTTCTGGATCTTCTCGTTGTTGATGACCACCCAGTGTCCCAGGGCGCCACGCGGGGCTTCCATGTAGCCGGCACCGCGCGCTTCCTTGGGCCAGGTGCCCGGGTCCCACTTCTCGGAATTCTGGGTCCGGGTATCACCGGCGTTGATGTTGACGTTGAGGTCGGTGAACCAGCCGTCCATCATGTCGGCGATGATCTTGGTCTCCAGCGTCCGCGCCGCCACCCGGCCCATGGTCGAGAACATGGCCTCCACCGGCAGGTCGAGCTGACCGAGCGCATAGTTGGCCAGATCCACCGTCGGCTCGTGGCCGGACGCGTAGAGCATCAGCACGCGCGCCAGCGGCCCGACCTCCATGGAATGTCCTTTCCAGCGCGGCGCCTTCAGCCACGTGTAGGTCGAATCCATGTCCAGGTTCTCGTAGTGGGCATCGGGCCCGTCGTAATTGAGCTTGGTTTCGCCGATGTAGGGATGCAGTCCGGTGTCCTTGCCGCCTTCGTAGTCGTACCACGAGTGCGAGATGAACTCCTGGATCTCGTTTTCGGCGTGCAGGTCGACCTCGTGAATGCGCGACAGGTCGCGGTTGAGGATCGCCCCGCGCGGAATGATCAGGCTGCTCGGGTCAAAGTAGCCGTTGGTCGGGAAATCGCCATAGCTTAAGAAATTGCCCAGACCTTCACCGTGGCCGGTCTTGAACCAGTCCTTGTAGAACGAGGCAATGGCCAGCGTATCGGGCACGTAGACCTGATCGACGAACGTCTTGATCTGCTCGAGGATGTTGGCCACCTTCTGCAGACCGGTGGTATTGACCGACGTCTGGCCGGCACCCGGCTCGTCGGCGTGGACGCTGATGGCGCACGG
>JAWLFD010000276.1:0-2915 GCA_041685745.1 Wenzhouxiangella sp. | reverse complement strand
TCGACCTTGAGCAGGGCGAAGTAGCGCTCGGACTGCTTGGGCGGGCGGATCTTGCCGGAAATGTAGTCGCCGGTCCTCAAGTTGAAGCGGCGGATCTGCGAGGGCGAGACGTAGATGTCGTCGGGCCCGGCCATGTAGGAGGCCTCCGACGAGCGCAGGAAGCCGAAGCCGTCCTGGAGGATCTCGAGCACGCCGTCGCCGTAGATGGATTCCTTCTTGCCGGCCTTGGCCTTGAGGATGGCGAAGATGACGTCCTGCTTGCGCGAACGTCCCATGTTTTCGATACCGAGCTCGTCGGCCATTTCGATGAGCTCTTTGACGTTCTTGGTTTTCAGTTCGGTCAGGTTCATGGGGATGCTGTCTGGCAGTGGAGCCGGGACATGCTGGCAAGCAGGGCCGCTCGCCGCCGGTCACGCCCGGGTTCGGATCATCAATGCGTCAAGTCTGCATGGGGCTTGCCCGAGGAGCAGGCAGGGGCCGATCAGTCGTCAAAAAAAGGGAATCGAGGCCGGAAGCGGCCATCGACCGCGATAAGGTAGCACCAAAGGCCGGGCAAGTCCAGCGTTGATCGATCCGGCGGGCCGGCCGGCAACGGCGCGCCCGCCGGATCGGCCGGCTCAGATGGTTTCGTCGACGAAGGCCTTGAGTGCCGACTTGGTCAGCGCGCCCACCTTGGTCCCCTGGTGTTCGCCGCCCTCGAAGATCATCAGTGTGGGAATGCCGCGAATCTTGAAGCGGCTGGTGACCTGCTGGTTCTCGTCGATATTGACCTTGGCGATGCGCAGCTTGTCGCCGTACTCGTCGGCCAGCTCGTGCAGGATGGGGTCGATCATCTTGCACGGGCCGCACCATTCGGCCCAGTAGTCGACCAGCACGGGACCGTCGGCCTTGAGCACGACCTCGTCGAATTCGCTGTCGGATACGTGAATGATGTTGTCGCTCACAGTTGAGGGGCTCCTTGGAAATGAAATCTGAGAAATGGATTCGTCTGCGGAATACCAGATGACCGCCTATACTAACCCGATTGTCGGTTGCGGTTTGTCCGCGGCACCGAATCTTCAAGCAGACAGGATTTCTTGTGAGCGATACCCCCAGCAACGAGCAGGTGTTGACCGATATCCGGTTCGACACCTTCGACCTAGACGAGCGCATCATGCGCGGCCTGGCCGATGCCGGCTTCGAGGCCTGCACCCCGATCCAGGCCCGGACGCTGCCGCTGGCCTTGAGCGGCCGCGACGTCGCCGGCCAGGCCCGCACCGGCACCGGCAAGACGGCCGCGTTCCTGCTGGCGATCTTTCGCCAGTTGCTCAGCCCCGACAGCAAGGGCCCCGGACCCAACCCGCGCGCGATCTGCATCGCCCCGACCCGCGAGCTGGCCATCCAGATCCATCGTGACGCCGAACTGCTGGGCAAGCACACCGGCTTGCGAACGCTGCTGGCCTACGGCGGCGTCGACTACGCCAAGCAGCGCGACGAGATCGCCGACGGGGTCGACATCCTGATCGGCACGCCCGGGCGGCTGATCGACTACCTCAAGCAGGACATCTACAACCTGCGCCATATCGAGGTCGCCGTGCTCGACGAGGCCGACCGCATGTTCGACCTGGGCTTCATCACCGACATCCGCTTTCTGTTCAAGCGCATGCCGCCGGTCGACCAGCGCCAGACCCTGATGTTTTCGGCCACCTTCCCGCTGAAGGTGACCGAGCTGGCCTACGAGCACATGAACGATGCCGAAACGATCCGGGTCGAAGAGGAACAGATGACCACCGACCGGGTCACCCAGGTGGTCTACTACCCGGCCAACCGCGAAAAGCTGCCGCTGCTGGTCGAGCTGCTGCGCGGCATGGAAGAGGGCCACGTGATGGTCTTCGCCAACACCCGGCACGCCGTCGACCGGGTCGCCGAAACGCTCAAGGCCAACGGCTTCAACGCCGCCATGCTGGCCGGCAGCGTGCCCCAGGTCAAGCGCCAGAAACTGCTCAAGCGCTTCCGCGAAGGCGACATCGACGTCCTGGTCGCCACCGACGTGGCCGCGCGCGGCCTGCACATCCCCGACGTCAGCCACGTCATCAACTACGACCTGCCGCAGGAAGCCGCCGACTACGTCCACCGCATCGGCCGCACGGCGCGCCTGGGCGCCAGCGGGGACGCGATCAGCTTCGCCTGCGAGGACTACGCCTTCCACCTGCCCGAGATCGAGCGCTACATCGACATCGAGCTGCCGGTGCTGCAGCACGACCCGGACAACCTGCCCAAACTCGAGCGTCCGCCGCGGCGACCGAAGAAAACCGGCGACCGCTCCGGCGGCGGTCGCGGCGGCAGTCGCGGCGGTGGTCGCGGGCGCCGCAGCGGCGGGCGCTGAAACGCCCTCGGCCGTGCTACGCTCGGCGCAGTCATTGCCCGGGACGATTTCTGCCGTGACTGCCCGTCAAATTCCGCAATGGTCCGGTCGCCTGGCGATCCTGGTCAGCCTGGTGTTCGGCCTGGTGCTGGCCTGGCAACTGGTGCAGCTGCTGTGGCTGGTGCTGGTCGGTCCCGAGGTCGAATCCGCGCCGGTCCCGCCGGTGCCGCAGATCCAGCCCGCCGCGGCCGGCCGCGAGGGCTTTCGCTGGGACCTGTTCGGCGAGACCCGGCGCGTGCGCCCGGTGCCCGCGGCGGCGCCGGCGGCGCGCACCGAGCTGCAGCTGCGCGGGCTGATGTCGGGCGGAGACGAGGCGTTCGCCATCATCGCCGACGCGCGCGGACGGGAACGGGTCTACCGGGTCGGCGACGAACTGCCCGACGGCGCTCGCCTGGTCGCGATCGAGGCGCTGCAGGTCCTGCTCGAGCGCGACGGCCGGCGCGAGGCGCTGGCGCTGGAACGCGAATTGTCCGCGCGTCGGTCCGCCGCCGACTCCTCCCGCTCCGATGCC
>JAWLFD010000049.1:9212-12086 GCA_041685745.1 Wenzhouxiangella sp. | reverse complement strand
CTTGCCGGCGTAGACCACCCCGTCGTCCCAGTGGCGTCGGGTCTTGCTTGCGAACTTCTCCAGCCGATGGATGAAACCGCGGTAGAAGAACTCCAGCAGGAGGGCGGCAAAAATGATCAGAAACGCCTGCAGGACCCAGGCCGGGATGCCGATGAGCCCGCCCAGGCGATCGAGATGCTCAGTCATTGATCCTGTCCGTTGAGTGCTTTGAGTGAATCACGCCAGGCGCGGAACTCCGGCACCAGCAGTTGTTCATCGATGGTCATCATCGCACGACCGTAAAGCCGCGAAAAGCGAGCGGCGGCGACCGGCGGCAGCTGCGGATCGCCGGCCAGCAGATCGGCCACCGAGGCCGGATTGCAGACCAGCGCCAGGTCGCAGCCGGCCGCGAAAGCCTGCTCGAGACGTTGCCGCAGGTCGCCGGCCGGGGCCGCGCCCAGCATGTCCAGATCGTCCGAAATCACCAGCCCGTCGAAGCCCAGCCCGGCGCGCAGCTCCTCCGCGATCCAGCGCCGGGAAAAACCGGCCGGTCGATCATCGACCGCCGGATAACGGACGTGGGCCATCATCACCGCCGCGAGCCGGTCGGCCAGCGCCGCGAACGGTTGCAGATCGTCTTCCAGCGCTTCGCGCGAGCGAGCGTCGGTGACCACGCAGTGATGGGAATCGGCCGCGACCGAACCATGCCCCGGGAAATGCTTGCCGCAGGCGGCCATGCCGGCATCCTTCATGCCGGCGATGTAGTAGCGGGCCAGCTCGACGACGACGCCGGGATCGTTTGCCAGGGCGCGATCGCCGATGACCCGGCTGCCGCGATCCAGGTCCAGCACCGGGGCGAAGCTCACATCCACGTTCAGCGCCAGCATCTCGGCCGCCATCACCCGGCCGTGGCGATAGGCCAGGTCGCAGGCCCGGTCCGGGCGGCTGGCGAACCAGCGCCCGATCAGCGCCAGGGGCGGCAGCGGGGTCAGGTCCGGCGAACGGAAACGCTGCACCCGTCCGCCCTCCTGGTCCACCGTCACCAGCAGGCGCGGCGATTTCAGCGCCCGGATTTCCGCGGCCAGCGCGCGCACCTGCTCGGTGGTGGCGAAGTTGCGCGAAAACAGGATCACCCCGCCGACGGCCGGATGCAGCAGCCGCACCCGGGTCGCGTCGTCCAGCGCCAGACCGTCGATCCCCACGATCAGAGGGCCCGCGTCGCCGCTCATGCTCACGGCCGTTCGAACAAGGCGATGGATTCCACGTGCGCGGTATGCGGAAACATGTCCGCGATGCCGGCGCTTTTCAGGGCAAAGCCGTGGTTGCCGACCAGTTCCGCGGCGTCCCTTGCCAGGGTGGCGGGGTTGCAGGACACGTAGACCAGTCGCCGGGCCCCGCTGCCGGCCACCACCGGCAGAATCTCGAACGCACCCGAGCGCGGCGGATCGATCAGGGCCGCGTCGAAGCCCTGCCGGTACCACGGCCGGGTGGAGACGTCGGCGGCCAGGTCGGCGACGTCGAATTCGACGTTGGCCAGGCCGTTGGCGCGGGCATTGGAACGGGCCGCCTCGATCAGCTCCGGCGAGCCCTCCACCCCGGTCACCGAGCCGGCCCGGCGGGCCAGCGGCAGCGTGAAGTTGCCCAGGCCGCAGAACAGATCCAGCACCCGCTCGCCCGGGCCCGGCGCGAGCAGCGCCAGCGCGCGCTCGACCAGCAGCGCGTTCAGGGGCGCGTTGACCTGGATGAAATGCTGCGGATGGAAATCCAGCGTGAGGTCGAAAGCGTCGAGCCGGTAGCGCAGGCCGTGCGCTTCGGGCCAGAGGCGGTGAACCGTGTCCGGCCCCTTGGGCTGGAGATAGACGGCAATGCCCTCGTCGTCCGACCAGCGCTTGAGCCGGACGAGGTCATCCGCGCTCAGGGCTCGCAGGTGGCGGATCACGATGGCCGAACCGTCATCACCGCTGGCGGTCTCGATCTGCGGCACGGCATCGGCCACGCTCAGGCTTCCGATCAGCTCCGACAGGCTCTCCAGGCGGTGGCTGAAGTCCGGGTGCAGCACCCGGCAATGGCCGACGTCGGCGACGAACCGGCCCTGTTTTTCGCGAAAGCCGACCAGCACCCGGCCCTTGCCGCGAACCAGGCGGGCGCTCAACCGGCTGCGCCGTCGATAAAACCAGGGCGGGGCCGAAAGCGGTGGCAACCATTGCTCGGGCGTGACTTCGCCGATCCGGGTCAGGTTGTCGACCAGCCGCTTGTGCTTGAAGGTCAGCTGGGCCTGGTGGTCCAGGTGCTGCAGCGCGCACCCACCGCACTGCTCGAACCAGGGACAGGCCGGCTCGACCCGGTCGGGCGAAGGCGCGATCACCTCCAGGCAAAGCGCTTCGTCGTAGCGCCGGTTGCGCTCGATGATGCGGGCCAGCACGGTTTCTCCGGGCAGCGCGCCGTGGACGAACACGGCCTTGTCCTCGACCCGGCCGACGCCGCGCCCGTCGTGACCCAGGTCGGTGATCTCGACCCGCACCGGTTCAACCGGCAGCTTGCGCCGATTTCTTCTACCCATGGTTCACCCGAAAACCGGGACGGGCCCGACCGGGCGGCCTACTTGCGCGTCCAGTCGCCGTCGGCCTTCTGGTAGAGCCAGCCGTCGCGGGCGTTGGCGATCCACTGGCGGGCGAAGGTCTGGCGAATTTCGTCTTCCCATTCCGGATGGCCGTTGGCCACGGCGATCTCGCGGTAGACGGCGCGACGATCGGCATTTTCCTCCGAGACCACGCGTTCGAGGTTGCGCCGCTCGGCCAGACCGATGGCGCTGCGATCGCGGATCTCGACCAGGCCATTGTTGGACAGGCCGATGGCCCCGGCCTCGTACCAGTCGGCAAGGTGCTGGCGGTGGCG